>VGWY01000028.1 GCA_016873575.1 Nitrospira sp.
TAGATCTGTTGAGACTCTCAAATCCCAGGGTAAGGCAAGGTGCTTCACTTAGACCTCCATATTCTATGCGTATGAGAACACATAAAAAAAGTACTTGACTAAAATAAACCAGGGGCAAGGGGAGATTTTTCAATAATGATGCCTTACTTATGCACTTCTTAGTAATACTGTTACATTGTCATTGCGAGCCCGAAGGGCGTGGCAATCTCGTCTTTGGGATTGCGGAGCCTGTTCCGAGCAAAGCGAGGAATCTCCGAGTTTGCTTCGGCTTCACCTCGCAACCGCTCTGCTCCTCGCAATGACACGTCATTTAATGCGTTTGTATTAAAAACATACATCGCTCTTGTATGGTGCATTTGAAAATTCATAAACATGTTTTATACAAATTCGATTTAAGGTATAATTCTCGTATGCTGAAATACACCAATCCCAGCACATGCGTACGTGAAATTATACGATGAAAAAGGAAGGAAAAGAAATCGAAAAAAGTCAGCAAAACATATTTAGAAGTAAATCTCAAAAAAGACTTCTTGAGATTGCAAAAAATATAAAACTCCTTATCCTTGATGTTGACGGTGTACTTACAGATGGGAGTATTATCCTTGACAACAAGGACAATGAGTTTAAGGTATTTCATGTGCGTGACGGTCATGGCATAAAGATGATCCTACGTGCCGGGATTCATGTTGCCATCATTACAGGCAGGTATTCAAAGGTTGTTGAACGAAGGGCAAAGGAGCTTGGTATTTCTGAGGTCATGCAGCAGTGTTTTGACAAGAGGGTAGCGTATCGCTACTTTCTTGAAAAATATTCGCTTCACGATGAAGAAGTTGCATTTGTTGGGGATGACATTGTTGATATTCCTCTTTTGAAGATGGCAGGTTTTTCGGTTGCTGTTGCAGACGCTCCGGATGAGGTTAAGGCTGCAGCAATGATGACAACGAAAAACAGAGGTGGCAGGGGAGCTGTCAGAGAGATATGCGACTTCCTTCTTAAGTCAAAAGGACTCTGGGCAAAGATAATCAATGAGTACGCTCAAACTTAATCTCCCAACAGTACTCACCCTGAGCAGGATTGTTCTTATCCCTGTCTTTGTCATTACTGTCTATCATCATCCTGTATTTGGTGCATTTGTATTCAGCCTTGCCTCACTCACAGATTTCCTTGATGGGTATCTTGCAAGGCGTTCAGGCGAGATTACAAAGTTTGGTATTATACTCGACCCTATTGCTGACAAATTCCTGGTAATATCTGCCTTAGTTGTGCTTGTTGATATGGAAAGACTCCCCGCATGGATAGCGATTGTTATTATTGTAAGGGAATTCCTTGTAACAGGCCTGCGGGCAGTTGCCTTTTCAAAGGATATCATCATCCCTGCAGAGATGGGCGGCAAGATAAAGACGACTGCACAGTTCGCAGCGATTCTATGTCTTATCCTCATGGAGAGTATCTTTAATATTGATCTTTACGATGTCGGTTTGGTCCTCATCTGGATAGCCCTTGTGCTCTCTATTATCTCGGGTATCCAGTATACGGTTTCCTTCTGGAGGAAGATATAAGAACAGGAACAAAGGAAAATGAAAATTGTCCTGTTTAAACATTATACTTAAACCAACCCTCATTACAGATTGTCTGTATGTCATTCCCGCTTGTCGGGAATCTTTCTTAAAGAAGGATTTCGGACAAGCCGAAATGACAGAAAAGTATAGAGGTATTTCCAGGTGAGAGATAAGGATTGAGGAGCAGATGCACATTAAAATAGCATTACTTATACTATTTGCCTTTATCATTGGCTCGATCCCCTTTGGTGTACTCATAGCGAAGTCTAAGGGAATTGACCTTAAGCAGGTTGGAAGCAGGAATATAGGTGCAACAAATGTTTTGAGGTCACTCGGTAAATGGGCTGCCATACTCACCCTATCGGGTGATATCCTCAAAGGCACTGCGGCGGTTGCAATTGGAAGGTATTTTGGGGTAGGGACATTGTATGAAGGACTTTTAGGATTTTCAGCGATTCTCGGGCATAATTTTTCTCTCTTCCTGAGGTTCAGGGGGGGTAAGGGGGTAGCAACCAGTTTTGGTGTGCTCGCTCTTTTTTCTCCACAAATAGCCCTTATTACATTTATAATATGGCTGGTGATTGTTTTACTGACAAGATATTCATCAGTTGGGGCACTGGTTTCATTCGGGCTCATGCCGATAAACATGGTACTCTTTGATAATAAAGAAAAACTCTCTATTGCCCTTCTCATCACGATTCTAATCTTTCTAAGACATAAGGATAATATCCAGAGACTCATACAGGGAACCGAGAGAGGGGTGGGAGAGAGGCAATGAGAAAGATATTTCTCATATTCTTCTTATGTCTTCTTGTCCCTACTCTCTCCTTCGGGGAAGATCTGTACGAGGAGCAACTCGATAGAGGGATCAGAAACTCAGAACCTTACGCATATGTGCTTATAAAACAAGCAAAAACAAATCCCTCTGAAGCGAAAGAGATACTGAAAAAGGCTTTAACCTATGCTCCTGATCTTCCTGCTGTATATTTCGAATTATCAAAGGCGAGTTTCTCCTTGTCCTCAAAAGGGATATTCGAGACTATAGATTATATGATTAAGGGGATCACAGCGTATGAGCGCAATTTCTGGTGGTCATTTACAACTGCAGGTTCCCTCTTTATGAGTTTCGTAATCTCTTTCATCCTTGCGATGATAATAATCATTCTCATAAGACTTCCCCAGGATATATCGTTGCTTGCGCATGACATAAAAGAAATTCGGACCAAAGCAGGAATCCTGCTATTGCTCATTTTTGCTCTCACAGGCCCCCTTCTCTTAATAGGCGGGATGCTTATTACCATCGGTTTATACATGAAGAAAGTAGACAGGGTTGTTGTTTATCTCTATCTCCTGTTTCTTCTTATTTCACCATTGGTATTTAATACGGCTACAATGTTTTTCCAGGTATCTGCTTCGAATAAACTCAAAGCAGTTGTCCATGTGAATGAATCAAAAGATAACCAGTACGCCCTCTCTATCTTAAGGGACAGTAATGACGACATTGAGCTCTTCTCGTATGCCCTTGCCTTAAAGCGTGACGGCAGGTACACTGAGGCAATTGACATCTATAACAGGCTCATAGAAAAAAGACCAAGTCCCCAGTTATACAATAACCTTGCAAATTGTTACGTTGCGATGAATGAGATGGAAAAGGCAAAAAAGGTATACATGAAATCAATTGAGATGAAACCTATCCCTTCCGCAGTGTATAACCTCAGTCAGGTATGGAGAGAAACATTTGATTTTGAGAAAGGTGATGAATATATTTCCTATGCACAGAGGCTGGATCGGAATGCTGTGTCGAGGTTCAGGACAATATTTGGCAGGAATCCAAACAGGTTCGTTATTGATGAGGTCATACCTTCATCTACTTTCTGGAAATATTCTCACGAAAGAACAGCAGACAACTTAACCATGGGCTTGTCAATCGCACCTATCTCTTTCATACCTGTTGCCTCGATTTCTTTCATGATTCTTTTCGCCATCTTGACCAAACGTATAAAACACAGGGCGTTCAGATGCAAGAAGTGTGGAACCATCCTCTGTAATATCTGTGAAAAACGGATTTTATGGGACCAGATGTGTCCAATATGTTACCGCTCATTAATAAAACTCGATGAACTCGATGCAAGAGAGCGTGTTTCAAGGTTGCTCACTGTTTACGATTATCAGACGAAGAACCGGAATACCATAAAGGCTCTCTCCTTTATACTCCCCGGATCAGCCCAAATATATACAGGGAATATCATGTCTGGTTTCCTCTTTCTATGGCCCTTCCTGGTTTTCCTTTTTATTCTTGTTACCAATTCGATCTTTATCATGGAGACATCATATTTTTCACACCTCTGGTTAAATGTGAGTTCAGTCCTCCTCATGGCCATAGTCTTCTTTGTATCAAATATCATAACGCAACGGAGGCTTGCAAAAGGATGGCTTTAAAGGGTTCGTTAAAAGATTTCGGGATTGCTGATATCCTTCAGTTAATTTATTTCCAGAAAAAGACCGGCATGCTCACCATTGAAGGGAAAATGGACAGTGTAAAACTCCTGTTTATTGACGGAAATATTGTAGGTGCAGAGTCAAAAAGACGTATAGAGGCAAACCGTCTGGGTAAAGTGCTTGTGAAAAAAGGACTTATAAGGGAAGAACAACTACAGTCAGTGCTTATGGAACAGCGGAAAACAGGTGCAAAACTTGGCAACATCCTCTTAAGGAGGAGGCTTGTCGAACAAAGCCACCTGCAGGAAATCATTACAGGTCAGATTACGGAGACCGTAATTCAGATATTTAGCTGGAAACAGGGAATCTACGAATTTATACCACACACAATCTCTTCAGACACAGATATCCCCATATTTATTGATACACAACAGTTACTCATGGAAGGGTTGAGAATAGTCGATGAGTGGTCCCTTATCGAGGGGAAATTAACACTCGACAGCGTCTTTACGAAAAGTGCCTTGGTTGTTACAGATTTGACAAAAGATGAGGAAGAGATAATTTCACTCGTCGATGGAGAGAATGATGTCAGTACCATCATAGATATCAGCGGGAAAGATGACTTTCTGATATCAAAGACCCTCGTATCTCTCATGGAAAAAGGTGCGATAGAACCAAAAGAAGCAGCACCTGTTGTTACAGAGGCGATTCAAGCAGAAAGAAAAAAACCCATGCCATCATATAATGTTCTCCTTGTTTTCATTTTTGTAGCTTCATTCATGCTTTCCTTGTTACCTGTTTTTTTGAATAAAAATACCATGTTCAAGAAATTCGATGCTTCAGAGACAATTGAAGACATCAGATTCAAAATAGAGGCTTACAAATTCGAACACGGTTCATATCCTAAAACACTGGATGTTATTTCAAAGGGAAAAGACCCATGGGGAAACCCTTTTCTTTATAACTATAGTAATAATTCATTCATCATTCTGAGTACCGGGGCAGATGGTAAGGAAGGGACAGCAGACGACATCTACTAAGAGTACCACGTTATGATCGAAAAAAGAGCTGTTGTCCTCCTCAGCGGCGGAATTGATTCATCAACCACACTTGCAGTTGCAAAATCTGAAAGTCTTGAATTATATGCCCTGAGTTTTGATTACAACCAGAGGCACAAAAGGGAGCTTGCGTCTGCACAGATGGTTGCAGAGAGCCTTGGTGTTAAAAAGCATCTCATAATAAAATTTGACTTGCGGGAAATTGGAGGCTCAGCACTGACATCGGAGATGGAAGTCCCTAAAGACCGTGAATCGTTCAGCGTTCAGCGTTCAGCGTTCAGCGAAAAACTCCAAACTCCAAACTCCAAACTAATTCCTGCCACTTATGTTCCTGCTCGCAACACAATCTTTCTCTCCTTTGCCCTTGCATGGGCAGAGGTCATTGAAGCAGAGAATATTTTTATCGGTGCAAATGCCATAGACTACAGCGGTTATCCAGACTGCAGACCAGAGTATCTGAAGGCATTTGAGGATATGGCAAATCTTGCAACAAAGGCATCTGTTGAAGGTAAATTAAGGTTTATGATAAGGGCCCCTCTTATATCAATGAAAAAATCAGAGATAATTAAAAAGGGGATGGAATTGGGACTTGATTACTCATTGACATGGAGCTGCTATGACCCACAGCCTGCTAATCCCCCCCTACCCCCCTTTACTAAAGGGGGGCGTGGGGGGATTAATAACTCAGAACTCGGAACTCAGAACTCCGAACTCATCCCATGCGGAAGATGTGATAGTTGTCTCTTCAGGTCGAAGGGATTTGAAGAAGCAGGGATAAAAGACCCTTTGCTTAAGTGAACCACTTGAAGCCACCCATAAAACTCAGGGGCCATCACCTCATATGCCTCCATTTCTTTATAGGAGAAGGTTACAATGTTGAATTTGTAGCACATCTCAGCGAAATCGTAAAAAGAGCAGAGGCTGGAGATAAAATAGAGGTTTGTTCAGGGGCAGACGATGTCTGCAAAAGATGTCCTTATCTGAAAGATGACAAGTGCATGTATGACAAAAATGCTGATCCTGAGATACAAGAGATGGACAGAAGGGCAATAGAATTACTAAGGTTAAAAATGGCAGAAAGAGTTAATTGGATTGATATAAAAAAACGGATTCCAGGGATACTCTATGAATGGTCAAGAAACTATTGTAATGATTGCGATTGGCGAAAGGCATGTGAGAAAAAGGTTAGGGTAAATAAATTTAAGGTTAATTTTGATGAAATCCAGAAAGCTATGGAGGATACTGTACGGGATTCATTCGACTACTTTCTTGACCTGGAGACAGGTGAGGTTATAGCCCTTTCAGAAGAGGTCCTGAGCGAGGTTCAGTCAAGCCTGTATGAAGGAGATTATGATGAATTAGAAGATGGTATAGAGTCTATAGAATTTGATAAAGAGCCTGACCTGCCTTATTGGATGGAAGACGAATTAGAACTTGCAATGGAAGTACTCCTTGATGAAGATGGCCAATATCTCCGTATCCCGGAAAGAAAATCCGCAGAGGCACACAAGGTCATGACAGAGTTTATAGAAACGGTTACTGATCCAGTTCTCAAAGAAGAACTTGCCACCGCCCTGAATGGGAAGGGGGCGTTCAGGAGATTCAAAGATGTCCTACTTGATTATCCAAAGGAAAGAAAAAGATGGCATGGCTATAATGCAAAGGCAATGAAAAAGGTGATCACCGAATGGCTGGAATCTATAGAGGTGCGATCAGAAAAGGAGTGGTGATTTGATACTTAAATTTCTTGGTGGAACAAAGACTGTTACAGGCTCCTGTTTCTTTATTGAGCGTAACAAGCTCAAGTTTCTCATTGATGCCGGTCTGTATCAGGGTGAAGGCGCTGTTGAGATAAACAGGACTGCCTTTGATTTTAACCCTGAAGAGCTTAGTTACATTTTTATCACCCATGCACATCTGGATCATTCAGGGATGCTCCCCAGGATTGTTCGGGAGGGCTTTCAAGGCAGAATCATCACAACATCAGCGACAAAGGATCTCCTTGAATTAATGCTGTACGATTCTGCAAATATCCAGAAGAGCGATGCCGAGTGGCTCACGAGAAAGGCCCTCCGGGCCGGGAAACCGCCTATCTTCCCGCTTTATGCCTCAGATGATGTCGAAAAGGTAATCCCACTTTTTGATGTAAAACCCTATGATAAGATTTTTCATCTTGGGAGTGGTCTGCAATATAGATTCTTAGATGCAGGTCATATCCTTGGTTCCAGTTCACTCGAATTGGATTATCAGGATAGTGATAGAGAAAAGAAAATAATTTTTTCAGGCGATATTGGGAAGAAAGGCAATCCAATTATTCAAGATCCCTCTATTCCACCCGAAGCAGATTTTATTGTCATGGAATCAACCTATGGAAACAGATCGCATAAACCTCTCAAAGAAAGTATTGATGAACTGGTAGATGCAATAAAAATAACCTTTAAAAAGGGAGGTAATGTCTTCATACCATCCTTTGCAGTAGGCAGAACACAGGACTTGCTGTATATATTGAATAACCTCGTGAGAGAGGGAAGACTGTATAACATCAATGTTTATCTTGACAGTCCACTTGCAGAAGAGGCCACCAAAGTATATCTTGCACACCCTGAATGTTTTGATGAAGAGGCCAGGAATCTCCTTTCCAATAGGGATTTTGACAGCTCTCTCAGGTTACATTTCGTAGAGAGTGTTGAAGAATCAATGGCATTAAACAGGATAAAATCAGGCATTATTGTCATTGCTGGAAGTGGCATGTGTGAAGGAGGAAGGATAAGGCATCACCTGAAGCACAATCTGTGGAGACCTGAGTGCAGTGTTGTGTTCGTTGGTTTTCAGGGAAGAGGCACACTCGGAAGAAGAATTGTTGATAGAGCAAAATCTGTTCATATCCTCGGAGAAGAGATAGCAGTGAAGGCATCTATCTACACGATAAATGGCTTCTCTGCACATGCAGACCAGACAGAGCTCATCGAGTGGCTCTCGGGTTTTCAAGATTCACCTGAGGTATTTATCGTACATGGAGAGGCAGAGGTCGAGAAGGCATTTGGTGAAATCATAAAGGAGAGGCTTGGCTTTACAACGCATATACCAGAAAAGGGTGAGGTTTTTGAACTCTAATCTCGAAAGTCGCTCAAGCCAGCCCTGCTTATCGCTAAATTAGTACTTTGTGAATGATCACACAGATTACAGAAGATACCTTTGAACAGTTCCTCACCCTCTTGAGAGAGTCATCGGTAATCGACCTGCGGGAGGTAGTTTTTATTGACCCTTATGGTATGGTTGGCCTTCTTGAGATTGGTGAGGTTCTCAAAGCAGAAGGCATTCAGAAACTCCTTTACCTTCCCAAATCAGAAGAAGTCCTCAAATACCTCGAAAGGATGGACTTCTTTAAATTCTCTGACAGATATTTCAGGCTTGAGCCTTCTAAACCACAAATATCAGGAAGATATCTGAGGAGTTCTTATTCTGATGTTTTACTTGAGATCACACCGATAGAAAAATCTGACGACATACATTTTATAGTCGGAAAGGTGAAAGACCGTGGTCATGCAATCCTTGCAAGGCATCTCAATTATGATGAAAATGCAATAAATAGCTTTGTCGTGGCGCTTTCAGAGGTATGCCAGAATATTATCGAGCATAGTGAAACCAGAGGATTTGTGGGTATACAGAAGTATCATTTCCAGAACCTGAATAAAAATGTTGTGAAGATTGCTGTCATGGATATTGGTATCGGTTTCAGAAAATCCCTGTCAGAAAGGTTCTCTTTGAAAAATGATCTTGAAGCCATAGAAAAGGGTCTGCTTCATGGCGCATCACGATATACTGATAAGGGAAGAGGGCATGGTTTGTCTGCAGTAAGGCGGTTTGTCAAACAGTGGAATGGCAAGCTTTCCATCCGTTCAGGAACAGCAAGGCTCTCGATAATACCTGAATGGTCACGAGGAAAGGAAAAGGAACATAATCTCACCTATTTTCCCGGAGCCCAGATAAACATAATGCTGCCGGAGATGTAGACACTTGAGATTTTTACATGGATGCCCTGACTTTTAGTCGGGGAACTTCACTAAACTCTTCAAAATCTTCAAGAACATCTTCCTCCTTGACCCCTTTCTGTTCAAGGCTTTTCTTTATGGATTCTGTAAGGCTTATAAAAAGGTCTTTTTTTATCTCAAAAGGTACTTCTTCTAAAGGAACAGGGAAGAATATACCAGCAACCTCACCCCGCCTCATGATTATCAGGGGTTCTTTACTTTTTAATGCCTTTGTCGCCTTATCCCTGAATTCCTTGACTGTCATAAGCTTCATATGACCACCTCCATGACCACATTATAAAATAATTGTAATCTTTATACACATCACTGAAAAATAGAGATAGACAATCTAACACTCTGATATGCTTGTCATTGCGAGCACCCGAAGGGTGCGTGGCAATCTCTTTGCAAAAAGGTGAGATTGCGGAGCTTGTTCCGAACGAAGTGAGGAATCTCGCTCCGGGTTTGCTTCGGCATCGCCTCGCAACTTCACTCGCAATGACAGTTTCTATCTCTATTTCGGACAATCACTTTTCTCTTGACAAATATCTTAATTTATGTTTCAATTGAATCAATTGAAGAATAAGATAACTAATGAGAGTAGCGATGAAGCGGATTAAAAGAGAGAAAATAAAGGCAGCTATCACAAAAGCAAGTAAAGATCTACTTTTCCTTTCAGGCATCAATGAAATAGAAAAGGACTTTAAATATGCAGATTTTGAAGGAAAGAAATCAATATTGAGCCTTGGTGGAATTGCCAAGGGCAGGAAGGTTGGAGTTGGAGATGAAAGGGAATATACAAAAAAGATAGTTTCAAAGAGGATTGCAAAAGAAGGGTTAAGGGATGGATGAGCCAATTTTTGTTGATACCAATGTATTCCTGAGACTTTTCGTTTTTTTATACTGTCATTGCGAGGGACGGAGTCCCGAAGCAATCTTAAGAATGATGAGAGATTTAAGTTATGAAAGGCAATCTTGATAAAGAAAAGTTAAGAACACAATTTAAAAACAGGGTTGAGAAGTTTGATAAATATTTCAATGACCCTGAACAGTTTCACAAGATTTTCACGGAACTTGGCTTTATCTATGTTGAAGATGGATGTGATGGCTTCTGTCCTGAATGTGAACAGATGCCGAAATGTGAAACTTATAAAGAGATAAAGGATGAGTGGGAGTGGCTTTATTCGTAATAATCATGGGGAAGTATCGTGTGGATGAAAAAAGCCAAAAAATGTTTGGCATTGATTGTCAAGATGAGGTTTTATTTGATAAATGATTACATTTGTAGTATATTGTAAACATGAAAATAATCTTTGATTCCTCAACTTTGATTCTGCTTGCAAAAGTGGAACTCTTAAGGGAGATAATAGCCGAGGTAACAATCATTATTCCGGAGAAGGTAAAGGTGGAGTGCCTTTCAAAAGAGAGCATAGATGCTATATTGATTTCGACTCTTATCAAGGAGAAGAAGATTGAAGTGAAGAAGGCTGGGGATGAAGAAGCAATTAAAAAGATTCAGCGGGATTTCAGGATAGAATCTGGAGAAGCCGGGACCATTTGGTTGGCAAGAAGACTTAACTGTCCGATGGCCACAGATGATGGCCCAACAATAAAGGCGTGTAAGGTTATCGGGCAGAGATTTACGACAGCAATTCATTTTCTTTTAAATATCGCATTACGGAATAGATTGGAACTGCCAATGGCTTTAGCAAAACTTGAGAAACTATCTACTTATAGCAGATACAGTAGAAAGATAATCGAGGATGCTACTAAACGTCTGAAAGGAGAAAACTGATGGGTGTAATAAGCTTGAGATTAAAGGATAGGGATTTAGAAAGGCTTGAAGAGCTTTCTAAGCTTGAACGTAAAGACAAATCAACCATAGCTCGAGAGCTTCTTGAATACGGTTGGGACTTTTTGATGCTCAGGTATTACAAAGAGGGGAAACTTTCGCTGGAAGGTTTAGCCAGAAAGCTTGATATCTCGATAAGCGAGGCCATAGATCTGTTGGCCGAACTCGGTATAGAAGCTCCGATAGAATTTGTGGACTACCTGAAAGGGTTTGAGGTGTTTAAAGACAAATAAGATGGCTGTGATGGCTTCTGTCATGAATGTGAACAGATGCCGAAATGTGAAACTTATAAAGAGATAAAGTATGAGTGGGAATGGCTTTATTCGTAAATAACATTTCAAGGGGCAGTTTATGAGAGAAATAAACACAAAAATAATTTTAGGCGATTGTAGAGAAGTTTTAAAAGACCTCGATGAAAATTCAATAAACTTGATTGTTACATCTCCGCCCTATGCAGATAGCAGGAACGGCACTTATGGGGGGATAAAACCTGATCATTATGTCAAATGGTTTTTACCTATAAGCAAAGAACTTCTGAGGGTTTTAAAACCTGATGGCACTTTTATATTGAATATCAAGGAGAAAGTTGTTAATGGCGAGCGACATACTTACGTGATTGAACTCATCCTTGAAATGAGAAAACAAGGTTGGCTATGGACTGAGGAATTTATGTGGCACAAAAAAAATTGTTACCCTGGGAAGTGGTCTAATAGATTCAGGGATTCGTGGGAAAGACTGTTGCAGTTTAACAAAAGCAAAAAATTTAACATGTATCAGGAAGAAGTTATGATTCCAATGGGTGCTTGGGCCAAAACGAGATTAAGGAACTTGAGTAAAACCGATATGGTTAGGGACAACTCAAAAGTCGGAAGCGGTTTCGGGAAAAAGATCGCAAATTGGTTGAATAAGGATAAAGTCTATCCAACAAATGTGCTTCATATGGCAACTGAATGTTCAAATAGAAATCATAGTGCAGTCTTCCCTGAAGCTTTGCCAGAATGGTTCATAAAATTGTTTACAAAAGAAGGCGATTGGGTATTGGACCCGTTTGTGGGCTCTGGTACAACCACAAGAGTTGCCAACAGACTAAAACGGAATTCGATAGGAATCGATATTGCAAAAAAGTATTATGAAATGGTCAAAGAGGAAGCAGATAATTATAAAGACATGTTGCTTTTCGAAGAGCAGGCAAGGTATGGGAAGAATCGAAAATAAAGACGTAATCGCATACATTGAGAAAAACATAAGTACTTTTCATGCGAAAAGGCTGCAGAACCTTGAAGAGTTGAAACTATCAACAATCCTTAAAAAGAAAAATCCCTATTTATTTAAGGCTAAAAATATTCATACAGCTCAAGACTTAGTTAAACCACTTCTTGACGCCCATCTTTCTTCTCAGGAAGAAACGATATTCGGAGACTTCTTGGAAGGGCTTGCGATCTTCATTTGCGAAAAGGTGTATAAAGGCAGAAAATCATCGACAACCGGTATCGATTTGGAATTCGATAAGGAGGGGGTCAGATATATTGTATCCATTAAATCAGGTCCCAGTTGGGGGAATAGTCAGGCGGTGAATAAAATGATTAGCAATTTCAACGCAGCAAGAAAGATTTTAAGAACCAGCAATTCCAAAATTAATGTAGTCGCTGTAAACGGATGCTGCTATAGCAGAAATAAAAAACCATACAGAGAAAAGGGAGATTATTTTAAATATTGCGGTCAACAATTCTGGGAATTTATTTCCGGCAATGAAAATCTATACACAGAAATTATAGAGCCTCTCGGCCATAAGGCAAAAGAACGGAATGAGGAATTCATGGTGGCCTATGCACAAATTATCAACAAGTTCACTTTGGATTTTATGAATGAATTTTGTATTGATGGAAAAGTGGATTGGGAAAAATTAGTGAAATTCAATTCAGGAAAGGATTCTTAATTTGAAGGAATCAAAAATCATTGTTTTTAAAACAGCTACGTAGCATTTTCCCCTTCCCGTGCTGTCTTTAGAAGGTTTGTTGAGGAGATTGCATGGGGCAGTAGTGTATGGATTGAAAATGAGCCGAATAATATTGTGCATTTTGAGAGGATAGTAGAAGTTGAATAGATTAGAAACGGATAAGGGCATAAAAGTATTTTAAAAATGGTTGTCAAAATTATATTGGATTGCCCAAATGACTAAAAGCTAATTATAAAATGATTATCAAATCAGAAAAAGATATTTTAGCGTTAATATCGAATAAAATAGAAGAAAATATTTCTCTTGATTATAAACAAGGTGAGGCATTGTCGAAAACCGATAAGGCCAAAAATGAAATCAGTAAAGATGTATCAGCATTTGCAAATTCGATAGGAGGTACAATTATATATGGGATAAAGGAAGACGGGCATATACCCGTTGAAATTGACAATGGGTTTGATCCTGAAGAAATTACAAAGGAGTGGATAGAATCAGTAATAGATTCAAAAATTAGCCCTAAAATTGAAAGCGTTGAGATTATTCCCATCGAGCTAAAAGAAACAAAACCAGGAAAATATATATATGTTGTTAATATTCCACAAAGTACAAGAGCACCCCATCAGGCATCAGATTATAGATACTATAAAAGATACAATTTTAAATCGATGCCAATGGAAGACTATGAAATTAAAGATGTAGCAAACAGAAGAACTGCTCTTCGCCCATTAATTTCAGTAGATACATTCATTAGACATTCGCTTGTTGTGTATTTAAGCATTAAAAATATTGGTACGGAGGTTGCTATTAATGTAAAACTTAAACCAGATAAATATTTACAACTTAGAGAAGAAAGGGATATAGAAGGTATCCCTATTTTTTCAAGGGGAATCAAGTTTTTCCCTCCAGATAAAGAGTTCGTATTTTGGTATGGGACTTTTCCAGAAATTGTAAATGGTGATAAAAAACCTTCGAGTTTCAACATTAAAGTTACATATAACAAACTTACCGACCCTCTTACGGAATATTCTGATGAGTTCCATATAGACATTCGAGACTACCATTTTACTACATCTAAAACCTCTTTAATAGAAGATGAAATAAAGAATATGAGAGAGGCTATAAATAAACTTACTAATGAGTTATCAAGAAAAATGGATAAATTATCTTATTTGGAAAATATCGCTGGCCCTACAGGATTGCAGTTATCAATAAATACACTAAGAAATATAAAGCACATTCTTAATCAGGAACCTCTTGAAAAGATAGATGCCAGCTATCTCTCACATAAAGCTTTTATGGAAATATTAGGAGTAGATTTTGAAACTGCTTATAAGATTGAACACTGGATACGTTTTGATATGAAATCAGATCCTGTGCAGAAACATTCATTGACTCCTGAAATTATGGATGAATTTAGAAAATATTTTAAGCTTCCTGAAGCAATAGAATAGAAGATCAGGAAAATAATATTAAGAGCTAACAAGGACTAATAAAGAATTTATTGAAGGAAATTATTATGCAGCTAAATCTACCAGTCATAAATGACGACGCAACAGATATCAGGCGAAAAAATGTGCTTTTTTCTCCTAAATTCGGTGGCTCATGTGATATTGACTCAAAACCTTATATACAAGAGTTAGGGGTTAAAATTATTGAAAGAAGACAACCGATACAATTCACATCAAATTTTGGGGAGCATGTCCACAGGTGGGCTCCTTACATTCAAGGGTTTTCAGCTACATTCGTACAGTCAATACTCGACCAATACAAAAAGGATTATGAATCACCTGTAATTCTTGACCCTTTTGCGGGATGTGGCACTGTCCTTACTCAAAGCAAGTTAAACGGTTATAAATCAATAGGGACTGAATTAAATCCGTTACTTCAATTTATTGCAGATGCAAAAGTTAATTCATGGGATGTAAATCCTGAACTACTTATGCAAGTATTTTCTTCTATTCCCAGAAACTTAAGGAAGGCCGCTCCTAATTTTCTTAAATCCGAAAATCAATTCAATAAGGAAGTATTAAGAAATTTGGAATTTCTAAAAGGAGGGATTGATTCAATTCCTGCAAAAACACTAAAGCAGATTAAAATAAAGAACCTTATCCTACTTGCATTTTCCTCAATTCTGATTGACTGTAGCAATCTTAAGAGAACCCCATGTCTTGGATACTGGAAAGGCAAGAAAGTTGCTGAGAATGCTCCTTGGATACTTATGGAACAAAAGATTAAAGATATTTGCGGTGATCTGGCAATTCTTCAAAGGGATTTCAAAGACGCTCTCTGTATAGAAAGCAGTGTAATTCTCGCTAATGCAATGGAATACAAACATGAGCATTTTTTTGATCTTATTATTACTTCGCCGCCATATATGAATGGACTTGATTATGTCATGAACTACAAGATCGAGATGGGATGGCTTGGTTTTACGAATGAATCGAGAGACGCAAAGAAAATAAAGGATAGTCTTGTAGTTTGTGACAACGTTTCAAAAGGGTTAATCAAAATATTCACTCAGACAACCTCTAAGTATACAAATAATTGGATAGAAGAAATGAAAACGAGCATTGCAGAAAATATAAAAAGACGCGGTTCTTACAGACGGAGCGATATGCCTTCTATCGTGCACAAATACTTTGACGATATGTATAAGGTCATGAAGATAGTCACAAAATCCCTTAAACAAAAAGGTCGTTTCATACTTGTTGTCGGAGACAGTTTAATTGCAGATGTCTATGTGCCAACAGATTTGATATTAGCAAAAATTGGCGAGGAACTTGGTCTTTCTATTGAAAAAGTTGAGAAGGCACGGAATAGACATTCTGGCCAAATAAGAAATTACAGGTTAAGAGAAACAATCGTCACTTTGAAAAAGGATAGAAAGGGAAAGAAAAACAATGGAAGATAAGTTCGGATACCATGAAGACCCTATAAACGGGGACGGTATAATCAGAGCAAGGACAATAAAAGGACATCTCCGTTCATGGGAGATTCCAAAGACGCTACGTGCATTAGAAGTTCTGAAAAAAGAATGGGGAAGTCTCGAATATCCAGGTGTCTATATTTTGATTGATGCGACCGGCAAAAAAATATATATAGGAGAGGCAAAAGATATTCATAACAGGATTAAAAATCACATGACCTCACCCGAGGATAAGATTAAAGGATGGAAGAGGGCTGTTATTATCAATGACGGCAGATCAGCAACGCAATCTGATTTCAATGATTCCGTTATTAGAAAATCGTTAGAACTATATCTTATTTCTTTATTTAAAACTAATCGGTACACGGTTGTTGCCCAGGGAGAGCCACAAAAACATAATCCTCAGCAAAAGTCAGTGTTCCAGGGACTCAAAGAAGAATTTGATTATTTTCTTATGAAGAAAAATCTGATTACTAAACTTCTCGGAAAGTTAGGACAGGAAGAAATCCATCGAGATGAGTTGAAAAAATATTTAGAAAAGAAAGGCTACAGGATTGATAAATGGCATGCCAAAGAGCCTATTATAAATGGGAAATTGTCATTCATTAGACCAGGCAGTCCTAAACCTAAGAATAATCCAAAACATTGGCAGATTACTTTCCGTGATGTATTCAAGGATTCTTTGGAAAAAGGAGACGGTTATCTCTTAGTACCAAGAGATGGAATCTTATTTATTCCTTTAAAGGAAATTCAAAAGGTTGTAACTGATCCTTCAAGATACAAGCAAAATACTATAGATGTCTATATAAATTTCAAAGAAGACAAGATCGAACTGACTTACCTTGATGAAATGATTGATGTAGCGCAATTTCGAATGATTAAATGAATTGTTTAAGAAAGAGAGGCAAGTAGCATGTGCGTTAAGAATGCAATAAATTCAAACGGCGAAAAGTTATATCTCGCAACTTTTGAGTTTGTAAGCGGGGAATATGAGCAGAGTTTTCAAAGGTTTATTTATACAAAAAATGCAAAAGATGTAGATAGAAAAATAAATAATTATCTTAAAGATTATTACGGTAAAGGTAATACTTCAGAAATAGATGGAGATGATTATTATTATTTCTACGGAGAAATTGCTGTTAGATATTGTGGCTGGCAAGAAATTACAGACTTTCAACAACTTGTCAATAAACT
>VGWY01000029.1 GCA_016873575.1 Nitrospira sp.
AAAGGAGGTGATGCATTTCTACAGGATAATGGACATCTTCTCAGGATGAGTTCTATAATTTAACACAGAAAAAAGGTGGGGAATAAACCTGAAACTGTGTGGGGAATAAAATTGAAACTCGAGAGATTTGGGATAGAATTGATTATCGATGGCAGCTATGTCACAAAAAAAGACAATCCTGGAGATATAGACTTGATTTTAGTATTAGCAGAGGACTTTGATTATTCCTCTGGAATCAAGCCCTTTGAATATAATCTGACTTCTAATAAAGCACTAAAACGCATATATGGCTTTGATGTGTTTACAGAGAAAAAAGGAACTGATCGTTATAATCGTCGCATAGAATTTTTTCAGAAAGTAAGAGAGAATCCTGATATTAATAAAGGCTTACTCAGGATAAAGTTATGATTATAGATGACAAACAATTAAAACAAACCCGAGAACAGTTGGCTCAGCTTGAAGAAGATTTAATATCTCTCCAAAGGGAAGTCTATCCTATTAATCCTGACCGCTTCCATCTAATGGCAGAGGCATATATAGACCACATAATGGAATTGAGGAAACAAATAGATGAGTATGTTGGGATTAAAATATACCAAGATAAACTTGGGGGAGTATGGTTACGTCTTACAGGACCATCTATTCAATTGGGAACTGCGTCTGCATCCATACTTGCAAATACAATTGAAAATTTTCGTAAAAGCATACGATCTATTGCTGCAATACTCAAAGGCGAAGTTCCTTATCGCAAGGGTGGCGTAAGTAAAGAAGTTGAGAAGTCATGTGACTTAGTAATTATTGGTTTAATGCCAGGTAGTATGCGTGTGGGATTGGGCTTACCACCGGAACGTCAACCGGACTTATTTACTAAAGAGGAAGATCCTGCTATAAGAGCAATAAATACTTTTATGGAGGTTGCTTTTTGGGTCTCGGCACTTGAAGTTTCTCCAGAGCTGCCTTCTTCGATAGCTAATTTGCCATCTAAAGACTATGTCCTAAGACAAGTCATGAATATAGCACCCTCTAAAAAACTCCCTATTGATACTATTGAATTCTCGGGCACTCTGGTGCATCTACCCAAATTACCCATACTTACTAAAGAATCCCGCTCACGATTACATGATGTTATTGCAAAAGAAAAGGGTGCTGAATACATGGAGGCAATTGGAACAATCAGAGAAATTGATCTCGATTACTTAAAATTTTATTTGCGGGAACGCCCCCAAAATGAACCACAACTTCATTGTGAGGTAAATGAAGAAATGATCGATGATGCGAAAGCTGCTTTAGGCGAAAGAGTAAAAGTAGACGGCAGTGCGAAACGTGATGTCTCCGGAAGGATAACATTATTAAAAGTAAAGACTTTAGAAATATTAACAGAGGACTGATCATTTTCAATAAATTCACAAGGAGAAATCAGGCGAGGGGGGATTAAATCTCTGGCGATCTCGAATGAAGACAGCAGGAGATTTGTCCTAATTGCTCTTCAGAGATCACTGTGCGCAAAGGTATCCAGGATTTTCATTTTCAAGACATTAGACATACCTTTGCAAGTCATCTGGTAATGGCAGGTGTTGACATAACAACGGTATCAAGGCTGTTAGGACATAAGAGCTTGACCATGACTCTAAGATACTCACACCTTGCACCATCTCACATGGTTAAGGCGGTAGATATTCTTGATAATGTGCTAAATGAAAAAACCATTAGCACAATTAGCACAAAATTAGCACAATTTGGGATATAAGCTGAATGGGAGATCGGGGTAAGTTAGAAGGTAACTTACTGTTTTTATTGGGAATTTATATGGTAGGCGCGAAGGGGATTGAACCCTTGGCCTCTTCCGCGTCAAGGAAGCGCTCTCCCACTGAGCTACGCGCCTAAAGATAATAATAAATTAAACATAATGGAGAAACTTGTCAAGGCAAGGAAATGCAGCCCTGGTCTCTATCTAAGTTCTCCATATGAATGAAGTCCTGAGAGCAACAAGTTTACACCGAGATAAGTAAACATCACAGCGGCAAAGCCAACTACAGCTACAATTGCTGCCTTTTTCCCTCTCCATCCTCGTATCATTCGACTGTGTAGATAAAAGGCATAGACAAACCACGTTATTAATGACCATGTCTCTTTCGGATCCCAGCTCCAGTATGTCCCCCACGCCTGATTAGCCCAGATAGCTCCAAATATGAGTCCTCCCAGGGTAAAGATAGGAAATCCGATTGCAATACTCTTGTAGGTGATTTCATCAAGGGTTTCTGCAGAGATATTGAATTTCTCAATAACTGTTTTCATGAGAGAACCATATCTCCAGATAATAAAGATGATAACAATCATTGATACCCAGCTCAGTATCCTGACTGCGGCTGATGGATTGATGAGAGATCCCTTGAACATATAGCTTTTTATAAATGCTTCAGGCTTAACGATCACCTTAAAGGCAAGGAAATCTATCCCCATAAATATCATGAAGGTTATAAAGATGCCAAGTGTAACTGTCCAGAATAGATACGATGCCTCCCTTCTTTCCTCGGTCTTAACGATAAGGTACATCAGTCCGGTACTGAAAGAAAGGGAAAATGCGGCATATGCGATAAAGCTCATCATCACATGTACAAGGAGCCAATTGCTCTGCAGGGCAGGCATAAGTGGCTCTATCTCCTTTGTTATGCCTGACAGGTTTATAAATGCCAGGACAACGCCTGCGACAGGGGTTACAAAGGCACCGAATGAACGATTCTTATACTTAAATTCTATGATCAGATACCCTAATATGAGACACCAGACAAAAAATATTAATGACTCGTAGAGATTTTTTAATGGAGCACTCCGTATAACCGATATTATGAAGGTGCTTTCAGGTGTGAAGGCTATCCATTGTGCATATGTTTCACTCCATCTCATAAGAATAGCTGCTGTTTGAGCAACAAATCCCACTATCGTGACTGTTGTCGCTGCTATTCCAATCATGGGTTTCCTGAATGCGAGATAGGTAATATAAATGATCATAGCCAGGATATATGTTATGGTTGATATGCCGAATAATGATGAACTGTCCATCTATCTTCCTCCTTCTTGTCTTTTCTTGAGAAGGGAAATCATCGTGTCTATTTTCCTCTCGAACCCGCTTCTGTTTTTATTCGTCATTGCCCCTACCATTATGTTCGTATTGTTTTTGTCTTGAACAATCCTGACCCATAATTTTCTGTGGCTCATAAAGAATGCTGTATAGAGTCCTATGGATATCGCAATACACCCAAAATATACAATCCACACACCAGGGTCTTTTCTTACCTGAAGGCCGGTGTATTGTGTACCCCATAAATCTATGAATTCCACAATATGTCCTTCAGGAAGTTTCCACGTTGTTTGGTATCTCTTGAGTATCCAGCCAGAATATTTTTCTTTGCCATCCTCTTTGAAGTCTATCAAGACAGCAGGGTTATTCATCATCTCTGCATAGGTGAAGGGCCTGCCTTGACGGTCAAATGAGAGGGCAGGGCTGAAGTCTATTATCGTCCCTGCTATTCTTGTCCCCGGAATGGTAAAGGTATCATTGAGATGTAATTGTTTTGTTTCTGATATCCCGCTCTGTGGGGTTATCCGCAGAACGAATATACCCTGAGCATTCGGCACCATACCATAACTTGATTGATAGAAGGTTATGCCTTTATAGGTAAGAGGATTATTCACCTCAATAGTTTTCTTTATGACTTCTCTTCCATTATCTATCACTGTCAGCCAGCTTTTGAAATCCTTTGGCATATCAGACCCTTCATAAAAGTCCACATTAAAATCGTTACACCTTATGCTGAAACTGAGCGGCTGTATGCCGTATCTATGCATCTTTGCCTGCAGTGAACTTTCGTCTACGCCCAGTTGCTGAGATACATTTGATATGTTTCCTGACGATGCATCGAGGGCATTCAGTATCCTTTCCTTCTCAAGTTCTTCCATATTGGTTAAATGGCCTGTATTCAAGAGGACAATCGAAGCACTGCTGCCTTCAGGGATTGGGAGGAATCCCTTGAACCCGAAAAAGATGCCTATGAGCGCACCAATCAAGATAAGGAGAATACTCAGATGGGTAATATAGACTCCAAACCTGCTGAATCTTCCTTTCTGTGCAAAGAACTGATAACCCTTATCTTCTTTGAATTCAGCAACGTGAAATCCGATCTTTTTTATAGCACTGGTGACCATGATTTTTACCTCGTCAGGCTTCCCTTTTACAATTAGTTCTTTTTTGATGGGAGACCTCCCGAGGTGTTCTTCTGTCAGTGGCTGTATTGGCTCCCTGATTATCTTCCAGATCCTCGGTAGCCTGTCGACTGAGCAGATAACAATATTTATAGAAAAGAGAAACAATAAGGTTACAAACCACCATGAATGGTACATATCCATAAATCCGAGTTTCTCAAATATATCGTAGAGGGTTGGGGCAAGTGTATCGCCAAAGAGCCGGGTTAATACATTGATGTTCCTGGAACGCTCCGCTCCTTGTTCTAAAATAGTACCGACAATAGATGTAAGGGATATTATTGAAAAGATAATAATTGCAAATTTTACTGAGGCTAATAATTCCCAGATTTTCTCTACAATACCCTTATTTTTTCCTTCTGTCAATTTACAAACTCCTAAACAAATTCAATGTAAGGAATTCCTCCTAAAACATAGCGGAATGACAGTCTTGTCCCTGATTTAACAAACAAGAATTTTACTATATCATATTTTTTACAACTTTTTCTCATAGATCCTGTATTTTTTATACAACCTCCCCCCGATCATCTTAACAATCCTCTGGACAGGGATGTTGTCTTCGAGTATCCATGAAAATTCCACACGCTTATATTTTCCTCTAATCACCCGATACCCTTCCCTGAGAAGGAGGGCGTCAACTCCTTTGTTCCTGTATTCTGCCTTGATACCAAAGAGAAGAAGTCTGAGGTCCTTTATCTTTTTTGAATAATACATTGCCTTAATGATAGTAATAGGATTGATCTTACCCTTCATATGTTTCAAGACAAAATTAAAATCAGGTAACATTCCCATAAAACCGACAGGCTCACCATTCTTCTCTGCAATGAGTGTACACTCAGGAATCACTATTGTTTTTAACCTGTTCGCAATATAAGCAGTCTCCTCTTCTGAAAGGGGTATGAATCCCCAGTTGTTCGCCCAGGCGGAATTATAGACCTCCCTGAATATTATCATTTCACGGTTAAATTTTTTTTTGTTTATTGCCCGAACTGTAATTCCCCGTTTTTCTGCTATATCTACAACCCTGTGTATTTTTTCAGGGAGTTGTTCTGGTATGTCGTAAATGTATGCATAAAGGTCTCTTGCCTTTCTCATTCCAAATTTTTCCATGAAATTACTGTAGTATGAAGGATTGTACGGAGTCATCAATAACGGTGGTTCTGTGTAGCCATCTATGAGTAAGCCGCATTCCTCATTGGTTGAAAAATTCATTGGGCCACGCATTATTTCCATACCTTCTTTCCTGAGTATTTCTGAAACCGTATTGAGAAGGGATGATGCGATTGCAAAGTCGTTTACAGATTCAAAAAATCCGAAGAAACCAGCCTTTTCTTTATGAAACTCATTATGTCTGTGGTTAATAATAGAAACTATCCTGCCACACGGTTTACCGTCCTTCTTCGCAAGGAAGTATCTTGCTTCTGCATGAAGAAAGAGAGGATTCTTATCAGAGAATCGTTCTCGCATATCATGAATCAGTGGTGGAACGAATAAGGGGTCTTTTGAGTAGAGGGATAAGGGTAGTTTTATGAAATCATTAAGGTCTTTCTTAGACTGAACCTCAATGACTTCTATGCCTTCAGAGGTCATTGGTGAGTTTTATATAATTCCTAATTTTTTGCCAACTTTCTCAAATACATCCAATACAATATCCAGATGTCTATCGGTATGGGTTGCCATGTAGCTTGTCCTTATCATGGCCTTTCCTTCCGGGACTGCAGGGCTTACAGCAACATTTGCAAACACCCCTTCTTCCTGAAGCATCATTGCCATGGCAAACGCTGTCTCATTGTTACCAACGACTATGGGGATGATAGGTGTCTGGCTGTTTCCTGTTTCAAACCCGAGTTCTTTAAAACCATGTAACATCTTTTCAGTATTCTTCAACAGCTTTTCTCTCCTCCATGGCTCATTTTCTATGATATCAAGGGCAGCACTCACAGAGGCAACAGAGGCAGGTGGCGGGCTTGCACTGAATATTAATGACCTTGCGAAGTGTTTTATGTAGTGGATCACATCTGCTGATCCTGCCACAAAACCTCCGATAGATGCGAGGGATTTACTATACGTGCCCATGATGATGTCAACCTCTTGCTCAAGTCCAAAGTGCTCTGCCGTGCCTCGACCTGTTTTACCAAGGACACCTATCCCGTGGGCATCATCAACCATTAAACGTGCACCATATTTCTTTGTAAGGGTAACAGCTTCTGGCAGATGTACAATATCTCCCTCCATACTGAATACGCCATCAACGACAACAAGCTTCCCTCTGCCTTCATTTTCCTTTAGGACACGCTCAAGTTCTGACATATCATTATGTCTGAACTTCTTTATTTCACCAAATGACAGTCTACACCCATCAATGATACTTGCATGATCCATCTTGTCAATGATGACAATGTCATCTTTCCCAACAAGTGCTGAAATTGTTCCCAGATTAACCTGAAAGCCAGTTGAAAAGATAAGTGCAGCCTCTTTTCTGGCAAATCGTGCAAGTTTCTCTTCGAGTTGAACATGGAGGTCGAGGGTGCCATTCAGGAATCTCGACCCTGCACAACCAGTTCCGTATTTCTTGATTGCCTCTATCGCAGCCTCTTTAACCTTTGGGTGGTTTGTAAGACCGAGGTAGTTATTCGAGCCTATCATGATCATTTTACGACCATTCATGATAACCTCAGGTTCCTGTGCACTTTCGATGACCCTGAAGTAAGGATACAACCCCTCGTTTATGAGCAATTTCGCTTTATCAAATCTGCAACACTTATCAAATAAATCTGTTGATTTTCCTACAGCCATCGGTGAATCCTGTACCAATCTGCTGTCCATTTTATTCCTTCCTTAATACCGACATTTGGTGTAAAACCGAATTCTTCCCTTGCCTTTTGTGAATCACATATCCAGTGGGTGTAATTGAGTTCTTTCACTTTATCCCGATTGATGATTCCTTGCCTCTGTATTTTTTCTCCGATATATGCAACAACTGGCATAATACATCTCGGTATCCTGAGTCTCGTTATCTTCAACTGTGCATTGAGTGCAGAGGATATCTCTATAGCTAATTCCTCATTTGAGTAAAATCTATTATCTGATAAAAAATATATCTCACCCTCAGCCTCTCTGCTTTCTGCAGAGAGTATTATACCCTGAATCAGGTCATCAACATACAGCATTGAATAATAACATTTTCCCCAATCCGGGAAAATACCCTTTTTAATCATCTTAAAAAAAGGAAGAAAGTCTTTATCCCTTGGCCCATAGACAGCAGGTGGTCTGAGGATAGTGATGGGTATCGAATCTTTGTACTGTAAGACTGCCCTCTCTCCCTTGAGCTTACTTTTTCCATAGCTTGAAACAGGAGAGGGTTCAGCATCTTCTCTGATAGGGGATCCATTCTTGCTCGGCCCAACTGCTGCAAGGGTGCTCAGGTATAAAAATCTTTTCAGGTCTGGATTTTTTTCGGAGACAGCCCTGATAAGATTTTCTGTCCCCTCTGCATTGATAAAGAAAAAATCACTTTCTGAGAGTGCCTTTGTGAGACCTGCAAGGTGGAAGATATAATCGAAACCAACAACTGCGTCAAAGAGTAATTTGATATTGGTGCAATCAGCAGTAATACATTTGAGCTCAATACCTTCAAGCCACCGAAGGTCTGAAGTCTCTCTTATGAGACAGCTAACCTCATAGCCTCTCTTGACGAGTTCCTCGCATAAATGACTTCCTATAAAGCCAGTAGCTCCTGTTACCAGGGCCTTCATAAGATGAGTTAAAGGCTCATTGATTCGAGCTTTGCTATTCGTTCCTCAATAGGTGGATGGGTACTAAAGAGTTTCAAGAGTCCTCCGCCTGATAATGGGTTGACAATAAACATATGGGATGTCGCAGGATTCGCATTCATATGAATCTTCTGTGATGCCAGGTGGAGTTTTCTGAGGGCACCAGAAAGGTATCTTGGATTTCCCGCAAGTTTTGCACCACCTTCGTCTGCAACATATTCCCTTGATCTCGATATAGCCATCTGGATAATCAGTGCGGCAATCGGTCCAACAATCATCATGACTATGGCAGCGATAGGATTCCCTCCCTCTTCATCGTCTCCTCTATGACCACCAAAAATCATAGCCCACTGTGCCATTTGTGCAAGATAGCTGATAGCACCTGCAATGGTTGCAGCAATTGTGCTTACAAGGATATCCCTGTGTTTCACATGGGCAAGTTCATGTCCTATCACACCCTGAAGTTCTTCATGACTGAGGATGCGCATGATACCAGTTGTTACCGCAACTGCCGCATGCTTCGGATTCCTTCCGGTTGCAAATGCATTCGGTTGCTCCTCATCAATAATGTAAACCTTTGGCATTGGCATTTCTGCCTTCTGCGCAAGCCTCCTTACTATTCCATAAAGCTCAGGGGCTTCTGACTCTGATACCTCCCTTGCACGATACATCCTGAGTATAATCTTATCGCTGAACCAGTATGCAAAAAAGTTCATTCCCAATGCAAAGATAAACGCAATGGTCATCCCCTGCTTTCCACCGATAGCTGCTCCTGCCCAGACAAGGATAAGAGTTAATGTCACGAGCAGAAACAGTGTTTTTATATTATTCATAAAGTAGTACCTCCGTTTGTTTGTTATATTATATCCAGAATATGAGATTCTTTTCAATAAAACAGGTTTGTTCTCTTTTGACAGTTTATTGCTTCATTGAATATACTTTCAATAAATAAAGAATCAAAAAGGGGGAGTTGAATATGAATTTCGGTATGAAAAATAGGCTTTCTCGTATTATTAAACCAAAATCAGGAAAGACAGTTATGCTCGCAGTAGACCATGGTTACTTCCAGGGTCCTACAACCGGGTTGAGAGATCTGCGAAAGACGGTCACACCTCTTATTCCCTATGCAGACTGCTTATTCATAACAAGGGGGATGATCAGAACCTCTATTGATCCCAGAAGCGATGTTGCAATATGTCTCAGGGTTTCTGGTGGCTCGAGTATTCTCGGAGAGTTATCTAATGAAGACATTACCACATCTATGGAAGAGGCGATAAGGCTCAATGCTTCAGGAGTCGGAATGTCTATCTTTGTCGGTGCAGGCAATGAAGACAGGACTATAGCAAATCTTGGTAGATTGGTAAATGAAGCAGAAAGATATGGAATGCCTGTACTGGCAGTAACAGCAGTTGGCACGGAAATGGGAAGGGATGCACGTTATCTGGGGCTTGCCTGCCGAATCGCATCTGAGCTTGGAGCCCATTTTGTGAAGACATACTATTGCGAAGATTTTTACAAGGTTGTTGAGGGATGTCCTGTACCCATTGTTATGGCAGGAGGTAAAAAGATACCAGAGAGGGAAGCCTTGCAAATGACAGCGAATGCCATTAAGCAGGGGGCATCAGGGGTTGATATGGGGAGAAATATCTTCCAGAGTGATAATCCTGTTGGTATGATTAAGGCGGTAAGAGCTATTGTTCATAAAGGTGCATCTGTAGAAGAGGCATTTGAGATTTATTCAAAGAAATAGTATTCTCTAATTTTTCTTGTGTAAATGGAGGGGATAGTATTTAAGCGGATTCTTTTGCCGATAGTCAAATATTATATATATGAAAATCCAGAGGCAAAAGCCCTCGGAGGTCAGTACGACCGAGAATGAGCTAAGATACTATCCCCTCCATTGTTTCCTAATAAGGAATAAACAAAATGAAACGATCATGTCTTAAAAGACACAAAGGGCAATGAAAATAATCCCCCTTCCCCCCCTTTAGAAAAGGGGGGAAGGGGGGATTTGAAAGGTATTTTCAGGTGAAAGTAGCCGTTTATTACAGCAATGATGATATAAGGATTGAGGAACGTTCTGTACCCTCTCTGTCGCATAGTGAAATTCTCGTAAAGATGAAGGCTTCGGGAATTTGCGGAACCGATGTTCTGCAGTGGTACAGGATAAAAAAGGCTCCCTGTATCTTGGGCCACGAAATGGCAGGTGAAATAGTTGAGATTGGAAGTGGAGTTGAGGGGTTTAAAAAAGGAGACAGGGTATTTGTTTCTCACCATGTACCATGCTACAGGTGCTATTACTGTGGGCAAGGCAATTATACAGCCTGTGAATCACTTCATACCGGCAATTATTATCCGGGTGGATTCTCAGAGTTTATAAGAGTTCCTGAAGAGAATGTACGATATGGGACATTTCTTCTCCCTGAAGAAATAACTTTCGAAGATGCTACCATGATTGAACCTCTGGGATGTGTTATAGCCGGGCAAAATCAATTAGGATTGAAGGAAGGTCAGACAGTCTTGATCATAGGCACTGGTGTTTCAGGACTTTTGCATCTTCTGTTGGCAAAGATAAAAAAAGCAAAGATTTTTGCTGCAGATATTGATGAATATAGACTAAAAAAGGCTGTGGAGTTTGGTGCTGATTATGGAATAGATGCAAGGAGCAATCATTTCGTGGATGAACTGAAAAGCATGAATGACAATAGATTGGCTGATATTGTTATTATATGTGCAGCAGCGAAACAGGCAGTAGATAATGCATTCCATTCTGTCGGGAGAAAGGGGAAGGTCCTCTTTTTTGCAGTACCAAACAATGAGATAGCCATTCCATCCCTACGATTCTGGAGAGATGAAATAACAGTTACATTTTCATATGGAGCATCCCCTGAGGATCTTCTGGAGGCACTGAATCTGATTTCCAGTCATAAAGTTGATGTCAGGAATATGATAACGCACAGAATCCCCCTTTCCGCTATTGGGGACGGGTTTCAGTTAGTCTCAAAGGCAAAGGACTCTTTAAAGGTTGTTGTGGTTCCTGATAAAGACGTTTAACTATAAAAGACAAGATTTAACCTATCAGACAATGTCAGGTGCGTTATTGACTTCTTCTTTTTATGTGCAGCTCCACATAAGATGAATTATGTGTAATTCTCCATTATGTGAAGTATTCGTCTCAAATCCTTCTTAGATAAGTATTCTGCAAGAATTTACTCCACATAATAATATGGCGCATGTTGGATATACTCCTCATTAAAATTCAACTTAATGAGGAGGTCTACATGTTTACGTCTCAAAGAAACACGGAATGTAGCAGAGGGGCATTTTATCAATCCAAGCTTCTTGCTGAGTATCTGGACTTTTTGCGCAACCACAGGGGTCTTGCTAAAAGTACGATCTGCATTCGAAGGAATCATGTCACATCATTTCTACAGTCACTGAGACTCCATAATGCCTCAGAGGATATTGAGAAAATATCGGCAAGGCAGATTCACGATTACGTTATCAAGACCGCTAAAGGCCTGAACCGGCCGAGTCGACAACATCTTGTTTCATCCATTAGAACCTTTATAAGATTTTGCCATATCAAAGGATATATTCGCAGGGACATTACAGAGGCCGTCCCAATTATCGGAACTCCCAGATTAGGGAGCGTTCCTCGTGGCATTTCCTGGGAGTCAGTTGAAAGGCTACTTCTCGCTCCCGACCGCAATACACATAGTGGAAGAAGGATTTATGCAGTATTGCAATTACTGGCAACCTATGGAGTGCGGATAGGCCAGGCAAAAAAACTCCGTCTGCAGGACATCAATTGGCGTGAGGGCTCAATCCATTTTCGACCGAGCAAGTGGGGGAACCCTTTATGTTTTCCTCTCTACCCGAAGGTCGCGGATGCCCTGCTTGCCTATATACGGAAAACACGTGGGAAAACCCCTTACGCCGAAGTGTTTCTTACCATTTGGGGCAAACCAAGACCCATCAGTGATGGCAACTCTTTTTCCTATTCGCTGAAGAAGTGTTATCGTCGTGCAGGAATCGACCCTACCACGAATAGCGCACATGCTATTCGTCATGCTTTTGCGACACGCTTGATGGAGCACGGTACCCCCATTAAGACGATCGCTGATTTGCTTGGACATAAATCTATAAGCACTGCCTTTATCTATACAAAAGTCGACCTCAAGCACCTTCGTCTATTGGCCTATGAATGGCCGGGGGGTGCGCAATGAAAAAGCCACTAAACGGACAACTGAGCGTTCTCATTAATCGACATCTACAACTACGCAGGTCGCTTGGATATATTCACCGAAATGCTGAATATACCTTGAATGAATTTGATCGCTACCTATCTCGACACTTCCCGAATGCAAAAACGGTAACGAGGCCGATGGTAATCGGTTTTCTTTCAAATTACGATCATTTGCAAGCATCTTCAGTGTACATTCGCTTTATATCTTTACGTCAGTTTTGCCGATTCTTATTTCAACTCAACCCGGATACCTATGTGCCTGAAACAAGGTTGATACCTCCGGGGCCGACAGTTAGGCGGCCTCACATTTACATGACCGCTGAGGCGATGAAACTGATCAAACTGGCAAGTATGCTGACTCCTGAGGGGTCATTGCGCCCTTACACTTATAGCACTTTGATTTCTCTGCTATGGGTATCAGGACTGCGTATTGGAGAAGCATTGCGGCTGAATTTAGAAGACGTCGATACAGACAATGCTGTTTTATATATCCGGCAAAGTAAATTCTTAAAGTCGCGGCTGGTTCCTTTGACCCTATCTGCTGCATCTGCCCTTGAAACATACAGAAGACGTCGTGCAGAACACGGACATGACCAAAGACCCAGTGCGCCTTTCTTTACAAATGAATGCGCAAGAAGATGTTCCTACTCAATGGTCTCCATCACATTCCGGTTTTTAGCCCGGCAAGCAGGTATCAGAACTGTTCAAGGGCGTACCCCTCGGCTGCATGACTTTCGCCATACATTTGCTACTCGCTGTCTTAATGATATTTATCAAACAGGAAAAGATCCCAGTGCCTCACTGCCTTTACTCGCAACATATCTTGGACATGTCAGTATCGCCTGCACTCAGGTTTATTTGCACCCATCGTCCGGTCTTTTGGCAACCGCCGGGCAGCGTTTTTTTGAACATGTCCATAAATCAGATAGTCTTCGGAAAGGAGGTCTACCGTGAAGGGATCTAAACAACTGATGCATTATGTGCAAAGGTTTTTCCAGGACTATCTCAGAGCCCACCGTGGACTGAGCAATAACACCGTATTCGCCTATAGGGATGCAATAAAGCTCTATCTGATTTTTTTGTCAAAACATACCCGAAGCCATATCACAAAACTTTCTCTGGATAATCTGAGTGTGGAAACCGTGCTTGCGTTCTTGAGCGACGTGGAGACAACACGACGGTGTACCGTCACCACCAGAAATCTTCGCCTCAGCGCTTTGCGCACTTTTTTCGGATACCTTGTAACTCAGGACACCTTACATGCCAGCCAATATCAGAGAGTGCTCTCACTCCCAGTTAAACGATCCTCTCATCGCATGATGGAGTATCTCGAAGTTGAAGAAGTGAGGGCTGTCATGGACTGTATTAACCGGGGTGAAGCAATCGGGAGGCGAGACTATGCTTTGTTAAACTTTCTGTATAACACGGGGGCCCGCGTCCAGGAGGCTTGTGATCTTTGCATCGAACATGTATGGTTCGACTCACCTCCACTGGTTACTATCACAGGCAAAGGTCGCAAAACCAGACAAGTTCCTCTGTGGCCGGGAACAGCTATGCTGTTGAAGTCATACATTGCAGAACATAAAGCTTCCAGGATTACTCTGAAGAACGTCTTTCTGAATGCCAGAGGACAGCCTTTAACACGATTCGGTATTCGCTACATTCTTCAGACAAGGATTGCTGCCGCAGTTGAGCACTGTCCCAGTCTCTCAAAAAAAGAAAGTTGGTCCCCACACTTTCCGCCACACAACAGCGATGCACCTGCTCCAGTCCGGGGTCGAGCTTACTGTTATTAAAAACTGGCTCGGGCATGTCAATCTTGAAACAACCCATGCATACGTGGAAATAGATCTCGATATGAAACGCAAGGCTCTTTCTTCCTGTGCGCCAGCCTGCAAGATCGAGAACTTACGACATCTTATCAAGCAAAACAATGACATAATATCCTGGCTTGAATCATTGTAGGCCAACCGTTATGTGAAGTAAATTTATCAGGGATTGCTCCGGCTCATACGCCCGCAATTTTTACTTCACATAACGGACAACTACACATAATTCATCAAATAAACGGCCCGCGGAGCGACCGGAAAACGCGGCGTTCAGCCACGACTGTTGAATTTCAAGGGTTTGTCCTGCCGCAAGATTTCAACATCAAAGAAACACATCATAAGAAACCTCGAATACAGCACGTTGCATTTGAAAATAAACATTGATAGACCAGATGCATGACGTGAACTTCCAGTCGAAAAACCTGCATTCAGCTCTTGTAGCTCGCTGATTTCGATTATTTTTTAGCCATGTTTTTACGATAGGCAATGCATATACAGCAAAAAATATCATTTTCTCATATGCTTTTTCTCTTGTACATAAGGAGTCGCACAATCAGCAGAAAGCCGAAGGGTATGCACAGCGATGAAATAATGACGGGTGACGTGGGCAGATCGAAGAGATAAGATACCGTGATACCCGAAAGAGCTGCGGCCAAACCGATTATCCAACCGATGATAAGCACATTCACTGTTTTCTCTGCAAGGAGTTTGCCCATCAGTGCAGGCAGAATCAAAAAAGCAAACACCTGAAGGATCCCTGCTATTTTTACGGAGCTCACCAGAACAAGTGCAAAACTAAGGAAAAAAAGGAATTCCCAGAATAGATTGCCCTGCCCGTCACGCGAGAGGGAAAAGAAATTTTTCCTGAATAGAAAATGTAAGAGTCCGATTGCTCCATAGAGCAGACATAGATGAAGCACATCCTTTAAACTGACCCATATGATATTGCCGTTCAGGATAGTCTTGAATTCTTCGAGTCCATGAGGTGTCCTGTCAAGAATAAGTATTGAAAATGCCAGCGAAAAAACATACATGACACCGATAAAAGCCTCTATATATACGATCTTCGCGATGTATTTGGAAAAGGATAGGACAGATGCCCCTATAAAGGCAAAAATGAGGGAAAACCAGAATGTGTCCAGCAATACACCATGGAATAAGAATGATACGGCGATCCCCAGTCCAATAAACTGTGCCAGCGCAAGGTCAACAAAGATGATCCCACGCTGCAGGATGTGAATCCCGAAATACGCGTGAATGAGCACCAGAAGGACACAAGCGGTAAAAGGATATATTAGTATACTCAGGGCATCCATCCCCTTTCCTCCTATTGCAATCTTGTAAGAACGGTATCCATGAGAGTGAACCAGTCGACAATTTCAGGCATGGATCCGACATCATGCGGCAGAACAATAACTCGCGCACCTGTCTTGTCTGCAATGAAGTCGACTTCTTTCCGTGGATAGAGAGATGTGGTTATAACGGTATGGATTCGTTCTTCTTTCATTTTCTCTATGAGTCTGCCGATATATGCTACAGAAGGCGGAATCCCGGGTTTTGGTTCCACATATCCCGATATGGTGAGACCAAAATCTGCCGCAAGATACTCGAAAAGCTTATGATATGCAATGACCTTTTTGCCGTGAAAATGTTTTGCCTTCCATGCCGATTCTTTCCCGTGCAGTTTGGAAGAGAAAACAGCCATGTTTTTCCTGAAGAAATCCGCGTTGCCGGTATCCAATCGTGAGAGCACTTCGGTGATACCCGCAGCCACCCGTTCGATATTCTTCGGGGAAAAATGATAATGTGGGTTGCCAAAAGGATGTACATCTCCCATGCTCCTGTCAACTTTATCAGGATGGTCAATGACTTTAACATAACGGGAACAGTCCACATTGCCCGCCATCCCGGATTGTATTTTCTGGTTTCTTGAAGACTCAATCAGTACGGGAAGATATCCTATCTCCAGATCCAGCCCGTTGTACATCAAAACGTCTGCTTTTCTTACCGCAAGGATCATGCTCGGCTTTGCTTCAACAAAATGAGGGTCCTGAGTTGCCTTGACAATGACGTCGAGATGGACCCGGTACTTGCCAATTTCGTTGACAAGGCTTCCAATCCATGGAAGGGTTACAACGACCCGTAATTCTCCAAAAGCGGTTCCCATGAACATAAAGACAAAAACAATACAGAGAGCTATTTTTTTAATCATTAAACCCCCCTTAAAAACTATGGGCACCGTGAGCGCCAATACCCAGGATCAGTTGGAGGAATATCTCGTTGTTTTCCTTTCCATTACCTGCAGATTTGTCATATGTATACTGGAGCCTGAGGCGCGAAAATTCCGTAGGATTGAATTCAAGACTGCCCGTTAGTCTGTAGGGGTTATCGCCAAAATCTTCCTCTTCGCCGGCTAACTTGTACGTATCTTTGAAAATACTCAGGACATCGTATCTCGCACCGATCCTCCACCTATCGATCTGATAGAGGCCCTGCAGATATAATCCGTCCTGCGTTCTTTTGAGAGAATCGACGGTGGAGTCTTCAAGGTATTCAAAATCCCCTGTCTGGTGTCTGAGCAGATATTCACTCTGCAGGATAAGACTCCTGTCTTTTGAGGGCTTCCATTTATAAGTAAGTTCTGCGCCGTAGAGAACAGAATTACCGCTGAACTCTGTTTCATGCTCAATGGATTCTGTTTTTGTCTCGCCTCCTGTAACCGATATACCCCAAAGAATTGTATTATATTCACCGAAATCCAAAGACATCT
>VGWY01000030.1 GCA_016873575.1 Nitrospira sp.
TACTCCCTTTTAACCTCTGCCATAAAGTATTTGAATCGAGCCTCCCCTGATAAAATTCTTTCAGGATAGCCATAACCTTCTCTTCATCCTTTATCTTTTCCTTTTCCTCTAAGGATAACGAGCCGATTTTCGCTGCCTTTTCCATGGCGATCTCAAAAGCGTTTTTTACTTTTCCCATATTACCTCCCTACATTTATCAGATCTTCCCGTGAACCGTCAAGCCACGATCTTTTAACACTTTAAAGAGAGGGCGGCCAAAAATAAAAAGTTCATATTCCTTCTTGAGTTCTAATTCAGACAATGCGAAAGAACGTATGGATACATCCTTACGGACAAGTTCTGTCAGTCTCTTGAGCGTTTTTCCTTTGTCTTCTCCTTTGGATAAGGTTGAGATCAATATTTCGACCTCTTGATAAGGACACTCCTGTTCATGGGTCTCAATAACATGCATGATGGGATCATTTGGATTAATAATGTCAGCACGAATAATGGTATCTTTACCAATGACAGCCATGATTTCTGCTGTATCCCAGCATTGTAACAGACGACATTCCAGGAAACGGTGCTCATAAATCGCACATGATGCCTTCTTTTCATCATAAAAGATGCACGACCAATCTTCCCCCTTTCCGACAACCTTAATTAGTTCTTGAGGAACCGGCTCCAGCTTTCCGTTCATTGGATTATGAGCCAGTTCACCTTTCCTGATCGTTACTAAATGTTGATACCCTATATGTCCTTCACGGAGGATTTGTTTATCTTCATGGTGGAGGACCGGCCCGCCTTTTAAACAACAGGTACCGCAACGGATACAATGTGTTATTTCTTTCGATGTTACGTGGTTCATTGTTTAATCCTGCAATAATTTTATGAGATTTTTTACCCTTGTCTCAAGATCCTCCCTGACAATAAACTCTCTCTCCACCATCCCCGGCAGGACATCATTCTGTAATGCGTACAAAAGTTGTTCTCCGAATCCCCTTTCAACGCATATTCTGTCAATCATTTCATGTTCTGAAATATTCCTTTCTCTTGCAACTATTTCAGCAAATTCATGTGCAATAATCCCTGTTGTTATATCGTCATCTATTCTATAGAGAACCGACATTGCATACACTTCCTCATTACTTTTAAAAAGAAACTCGGGGTTGAACCCTAAAAGTTTTTCAAATTCCTGGATTTTTAAGGCCCAGCCAGTTGAAAAACAGAGGAGTTCAAAATAGGGTTTCATGAGAGAGACCTTTTCTTTCACATCATCAAAGCTTTCTCTCACCTTGAGAAAGAGCGTTAATAGCCTATCTTCCATACTAATAAACTTTGCTGGATTGTTTATAAATTGTCAAGCCGCAGCAGATTGGTTTCAGGTAAAATACCCTTATGAACCGTTTACGTATCAAAACAATTTTAATCTTTATTTTCATATTCATTCTTTCAAAAACAGTTATTGCACACGGATGGCATGATGAAACACACCTTGCGATAGCAAAGGCTGCTAAATATAGCAAATGGTATAGTGCCGTGGGAGCTGATATGGCAAAAATAAAGGCAGGTAGTACTGAACCGTATAATCACTATTTTGACAATACCAATAATAGTGAGATTACACCTGAAATGGTCTCATCACAAATAAATCGATATAATAAACCTGGTGATGTCGAAGGACATCTCTACGGAGCCATTATTGCGTCTTTGCGTGAGTATCAAAAGACCGTGCAGGCAGGCAAGTATCCAGAGTATCACATCGCCTTCTGTGCTCACTATATAGGTGATTTGTCCCAGCCCTGCCATAATACCCCTTATGATGATTTTAATAAAACACACCATACCATCAACGATGGAGTAGTTGAGAATGAAGTTTTGAAGAATATTGGCTATATAGAAAAAAATATGTATCCCATCAATCTGAGGCCGGATCATTTTGAAGAAGACCTGTCAAGAGAAATTGTCCGTATTGCGAACATCTCGAGGAAACTCGGCCTCAAATTAAGGACAGAAAACAGGGATATGACAAAGGGAGAGGCTTATATCCAGATTGGCCATAGTGCCTCTTTATTCAAGGCGGTTTTGAAATACCTTGGGAAAATTGATTAAAAAGTCCCAAAACGGGGGAAATAGCTAAAGGGAAAGTGACGAAGAAGAAAAAACCTGCGGCAAAAAAGAGAGCATGATTATTGGTGTACCCAAAGAAATTAAGCCTGAGGAAAATCGTATCGCTATTGTGCCTGGTGGTGTAGAAACCTTAGTTCATAAAGGACATAAGGTAATAATAGAGCAAAGTGCAGGTCTGGGGAGTGGCTTTAGCGACGAAGAATATACACGGTCAGGTGCTCTTATTGTACATAAACATGAGGATGTGTTTGCTGAAGCAGATCTTATTCTGAAGGTAAAAGAACCCTTGATAGAGGAATATGACCTTCTGAAAAGTGGACAGGTTGTATTCACCTATTTGCACCTTGCGGCCTCAGAGGAACTCACACAGAATCTTCTGGAGAGGAAGATTATAGGGATAGCATATGAAACTGTGCAGACAGAAGATGGGTTTTTGCCCCTTTTAGCTCCCATGAGTGAAATTGCAGGAAGGATGGCACCTCAGGAAGGGGCAAAGTATCTGGAAAAATCTTTTGGAGGAAGGGGAATTCTTTTAGGAGGGGTAGCCGGAGTTCCACCTGCTAATGTAGTGATCCTGGGAGGAGGGAATGTAGGGTATAATGCCACCCGTATAGCCTTAGGTATGGGTGCTTCTGTAACCGTTCTTGATATCAATCCTCGAAAATTAATACGGATCGATGAAATCTTCCAGGGAAGAATCACAACAATGATTGCTGATAATTACAATATAAGAATGGTTGCAAGCTATGCTGATCTCCTCATCGGAGCTGTCCTTGTCCCTGGAGCAAAAACACCAATACTCATCTCCCGGGAAATGCTGAAGACTATGAGAACAGGAGCTGTTCTGGTAGATGTATCAATAGATCAGGGAGGATGTGCAGAAACATCTCGTCCAACTACTCATTCCCATCCTATATATGAAGAGGAAGGAATAATTCACTATACCGTAACAAATATGCCTGCAGCAGTTCCCCGCACATCTACTCGTGCCCTGACCCTCAATACCTTTCCGTATATTCTCGAGATTTCAGATAAAGGATGGGAAAAAGCTGTTCGCGAAAATTCCTCTTTAGCAAAAGGGGTAAACTTGATAGAAGGTACCATTACCTATCGTGCAGTAGCAGAGGCATTTCATCTCTCCTATACCCCATTGGAAAAGGTTTTATAAAACCATTCCTTTTTATTTGTCAGATACTAACGTCCTGTCTATAAGTGCCCTTTCAACAGATGGCTGTATCCTTATCGTAACCTTCACCGTGCCGTCTTTCAGCCAGTAGTCAACCTCAAGAACATCACTTACACCAAAGGTGAAAGGCATGTAGAGAGGTCTCAATTCAAACCCGATGGTCTTTCCTTTGTCATCCATAATCCTGCTCAATTGTGACTGGTAAAATGAATTGTGAAAGCTCACAAATGTATATGCCTCTTTGAGTGCTTCTTTTCCGGGCATACCTTTTTTGATTTTGAAGTCGAATTGAGGCGCATATGGCTTCAATGTATACTCGTCTCCTTCATAATCAAGGAAGGCGATGGTTTCAATGTCATCAATGTATCTGCCGCCATAGAGTATGATGGTAAAAACACCTTGCACATCATTTTCTCTTGCCTCTTCAGTCCTGAGATGTTTCTGAATAGCAAAGGAACTGTTCGTTGTGAAGAGAAGAATAATGATAAAAAGGAATATCGTGATAATGTTTTTCATATGTTATTGTAGCTCATCATACTGATTTTTTAAACACTTCTCCCTTTCCCATTGACTCATGATTCTGATGAAAAAGTGAATGTTTGAGACATTTCAAAAAATTATTGGTAAAATATATCGCTATGGCAGATGGAAAGTTAAAAACTCGGACAGATAAAAAAATGAAAAAGGTAAGATGCTGGGAGATTCTGAAATGTAATAAGACTGAATGCCCGGCATATGAATCAAAAGACCTCAGGTGCTGGCTGTTCTCAGGAACCTATTGTCGGGATGAGATTCAGGGAAAATTCCTTGAAAAGATGGAAATGTGCCTCGGCTGCGATGTCTTTAAAGTAAACATGGACGTCAATATAATGGATGAGACCTGTCAGCTTGTCTATGAACAATTCAAGGAATTCAGGCAGATCGTTGATAATAGAGATAGTGAAATGGAGAATGTCTGTATTGACCTGTCCATCGGCCTCTCAGAAGTCTTCGAGGCATTAAAAAAGATTGCATCAGGAGACCCTTCGGTAAGGATAGATGAAACATCAGGTGTCGAATTAATTGGAAAATTAAAACATATAGTCAATCTGACCGCAGAGGACATCGGAGAAATCGTAGACCAATCGCATGAGTTTGCCATAGGTCTTGCAGAGCACTTTGATGTATTGCACAAGGTCACCAGGGGTGACCTGAATGCCAGGGTATCAGGAAGTTCCGGAGTAGAGCTTATGGAATCCCTCAAGGACGTAACCAACCAGATGATTGAGAGCATATCCAGAGAGATCAACGAACGCAAGGAAGCAGAAGAATCAATTCGCAAGCTTGAAGCATTAGAATCCTCTCTCTTAAGCGCTATCCCTCACGCAATTGTTGGATTACAGAATCGTAAGATAATTTTCGCCAATGATGCAGTTGCGTCAGTATTTGGCAGGGAGCCTGAAGAATTAATTGGCAAAAGTACAAGAATTCTCTATAGGAATGACAATGAATATGAGGAAATAGGGAAAAACTTTTATCCTGTTCTTCAGAAACAGCGAACCCACAGCGAAGAATTTCCCTGTCGGCACAAGGACGGGAGGGATATTGTATGCAAGGTAAGTGCATCTGTCATAGGCAATGAGTTAAAAGATATGGGGATCGTGGTTATGTATGAAGACATTACTGAGCACAAGCAGATGGAAGAGGCTCTCAGGGAGAGCGAAGAAAAATACCGCGATTTATATCAAAATGCCCCTGATGGGTATCAATCCTTAGGGTCTGATGGCACGATTCTCGAAGTAAATGATACATGGCTTAAAATGTTTGGATATGAAAGACATGAGGTTGTAGGGAAAATGAAGATTACCGAACTCCTGACCGAAAGCGGACTGGAAATCTTCAATGATACCTTCCCGGAGTTAAAGAGAACAGGCTCTATAGAGAATGTCGAATATGAAATTAAAAGAAAGAATGGAACACTGCTTCCTGTTGTTATCAATGCAACAGCCATTTTTGATACACATGGACAGTTTTTAAGAAGCAGGGGCATTGTCAGAGATAATACCATGAAGAAAGCCTTTGAAAATAAACTCTTGCGCACAACAGAAGAATGGAGGACAACGTTTGATTCCATGCCGTATGGTGTTATGCTGCTCGATGTTAATTGTAATATCATGAGGACAAATAACTATATTGTCAGACTTTTAGGAACTCCATTCAGCGAAATCATTGGGCAAAAATGTTATCACATCATCCACGATTTGGAGAAAAATATTGAGGGTTGTCCATTATTGAAATCACGTGAGACGTGCCAGACAGAAACGCTTGAATCTTATGATGCAAGGCTGAACAAATACTTTTTGTCAAACGTTACCCCCATCCTCAATGATGAAGGCCTTATTAAGGCATATGTACACTCCCTGATTGATATCACTGAGATGAAAGATAAGGAAAAAATGCTCACTGAAAGCCGTAACGCATTCTCTAACATGCTCAAAGACCTCGATGTTTCTTACCAGGAACTCAAAGGACTGCATGAGGGACTTATTCATTCCTTTGTCAATGCAATGGATGCAAAGAGTCCATGGACAAAGGGTCATTCAGAGCGCGTCACATCCTATGCTACAGCTATAGCTAAGGCAATGGGATTAAATGACAACGAAATTGAGACACTCAGGATAGCATCATTACTTCATGACATAGGCAAGATAGGAACCTATGATGTAATTCTGGATAAGCCTGGTAGGCTTACGAATGAGGAATTTTCCCTTGTAAAAACGCATTCTGTAAAGGGTGAAGAGATTCTCAAGCCAATTAAGCAGTTGCAAAATATACTCTCGATTGTCAGGTCACATCACGAAAGACTGGACGGAAATGGCTATCCTGATAAACTGAAGGGAATGGAGATACCTTTTATGGCAAGAATCATCACTGTTGCTGACTCATTCGACTCCATGACATCGGACAGACCATACAGACCATCACCCGGTAAGGATTATGCCATCTCTGAATTGAAAAAATATAGAGGAATACAATTTGACATACAGGTAGTAGATGCCTTCTTGCAGGTATTAGAAGGCATGGAATAATTACCAGCTCCCTCTTGCACCAGCCCCTGCTCCGCCTTCAGCAGAACCGCAATCACCGAAGCCACCTTCTTCAAGCCATCTCCCACCTTGTTCACAGAATAGTGTACAACCAGGGCCCTGAGGTTGCCGAATGTATTGAATATGGTAAAGTAAGTTTAAAGGACGAAAGAATGGAGGGATGAAAATGGTGAAGATGATGGGAAGAGAAATAATCGAACAAAAGAAATTATATTGCATTCTCATGATATTCACATTGATACTGTCAATAGCCTCATGTGCGCCCAAGGAGGTCAAACCTCAGTTAGAGGTTCAACCACCACCAAAACCTGCAAAGATAGCAGTAGTACTCGGGGCTGGTGCATCAAAGGGATTTGCCCATATAGGTGTCCTGAAGGTGCTCGAATCCAATAGAATCCCGATTCATATGATATTCGGGACAAGTGTGGGAAGTTTTGTTGGAAGTCTCTATGCCTATGGCTTCAATGCCTTTCAACTTCAGCAGATCTCTTTTACAATCGAGAAAGGTGATGTTGCTGATTTGACTATCCCTGACAATGGTTTTATCAAGGGGGAAAAACTTGAAGAATACATTAACAGGACATTGAATAATACACCGATGGAGAAGCTGAGGATTCCTTTTTATGCGGTTACCACAGATGTACAGACCGGACAGGAGGTTGTCTTTGGAAGGGGAAACACAGGAACAGCAGTAAGGGCGAGCTGCTCAATCCCGGGCGTATTCAGACCGGTAAAAATTGGCGACAGAATGTATGTAGATGGGGGTGTTGTTAGCCCGGTAGCAGTTGATGCTGCAAAAAAACAGGGCGCAGATATTGTCATTGCAGTAGACATCTCCTCAGATGTTGGAAACGCACAGCCTGAAGGCACATTGGACACTATATTACAATCTATCAACATCATGTATTCAAAACTTGCTTCCATCCAGCTCTCCAAGGCAGATATCGTGATAAAACCAAAGGTAGGTTATATCAGTGCAAGTGATTTTTCAAAAAGACACGAGGCTATTCTTGAGGGTGAAAAGGCAGCAATGGAGGCACTCCCTGCTATTCAGAATATTATTGCCAAACTCAGACAGGAAGGGAGGTTGACAATAATTATACCATGATACTATGATATTATTGTTAATCTGAAGAAATTGGAGGTAAGGTAATGTCAATAATTGTTGCTACTAACATAAGGCTCCCAGAGGATATACTGAAGGCTCTGAAGTATAAGGCCATAGAAGAAAAAAAGAGTGTAAATCAACTTATATGCGAGGCGATAGAGATGTCCCTTGCTACTGCTGTTCAGCCTAAAAGGCTTGGGAAAGACCCCTTTGAAAATGTTATCGGGATAGCAAAGTCAGGTATTAAGGATGGTTCTACAAAACACGATTACTATTTATACGGAAAAAGAAAATGAAAATATTTGTAGACACAGGGGCATTTATAGCACTTACAGATGCAGACGATAAAAATCATGAATTGGCAAAGACTTCCTATCAAAATTTAGTCGAGAAAGGTACAAAATTTGTTACAACCAACTTCGTTGTCTGTGAGACGATGAACTATCTAAGGTCAAGGGTATCACACAATGTTTCTGTTATCTTTTGGGAAAACCTCAGGAAGAGTAGCCTTATTGAGATAATACATATAACTTCTTCTGTAGAAGATGTTGCTTTTCATATCTTCAAACAATACGATGATAAGGATTTTAGTTTCACTGACTGCACAAGCTTTGCAATTATGAAATCTTTTAAGATAAATAAGTCATTTTCCTTTGACAAACATTTTGAGCAATATGATAATTTTATCCGCCTGCCCTGAATCTTTTCATGTAGCATCTCTAACGCTTTTTATAATGTCATTGCGAGGGACAAAGTCCCGAGGCAATCTTACAGAATTTACCCTGAGCCATACATTGAGATTCTTCGCTTCGCTCAGACTTGTCCTGAGCGAAGCGAAGGAATGACAAAGAGTGAAGGGCACGGAATAAAAGCCGTAGATAAAACTTATGATAGTCCTTGAAAATGTCAGCAAGTCCTTCCATCAAAGATGGGCTGTAAGGGGGCTCGATATCCATGTCAAGAGGGGAGAGATATTTGGTCTTTTAGGCCCGAATGCTGCTGGGAAGACAACTACCATAAAGGTGATGACCGGCCTTCTCAGGCCAACTGAAGGAAGGATACTCATAGGTGGATATGATATTGTAAGAGAGCCGATACAGGCTAAATCTATTTTAGGCTATGTCCCTGATAAGGCATTCCTCTATGAAAAACTCAAAGGCCGTGAGTTCCTGATATTTATTGCCTCTCTCCACAGCATTGATAAATCCTCAGCCATGAAAAGAATTGATGAACTCAGTGAGGAATTTGGCATAAAGGAGATAGAGGGGGAATTGATAGAAAGCTATTCACAGGGCATGAGACAGAGGCTGTTATTTTTATCTGCGCTGGTACATAATCCTCAAGTCCTTCTCATTGATGAGCCATTTGTGGGCCTTGACCCATTCGGGGTAATAATGCTGAAAGACACAATAAAAAAATTTAGCTCTGAAGGTGTCACCATATTCCTGGCAACTCACAGCCTGCACATTGCTGAAGAATTATGCGAAAGGGTTGGACTCATCAGCAAAGGCTCACTCATAAGCATAAAAACTAGGGAAGAGATCGCAACAGAAGGTGGTCTTCAGGAATTATTTCTGAAGATAACCTCATGAAAACAACTATTCTTCTCCTCAGCCCGAAGATACTATCTATTAAAAATTCTACAAACGTGAAATCCGCATTGAAAAGGCTTCCTTTTATATTCATCGGGCTTATCTTCTGGTTAGTATTTTATATTGGTTCATATGAAGTCCTGAAATTCATCCGTGGTATAGAATTCTTTGGAGAAATCCTTTCCAAGAAACTTCTCTCCATGACCTTTTTCAGCCTCGGTATCTTTCTTTTTCTCAGCAATATCATCACTGCACTTTCTTGTTTTTATATCTCAAATGATATCCCTCTTTTCATGTCAAGACCAATAGAGATAAAGGATATCCTGAGACTCAAGACCATAGAGACAATATCTATTTCATCCTGGATGGTAATATCCTTCATCCCGCCTTTTTTTGTAGCCTATGGAAAGAGCTATAATGCTTCACCTCTTTTTTATCTTATGCTTATTCTAACCTTCATCCCTTTTATCCTTATATCAGGTGGTATCGGAGTAGCCGTTGCACATCTGCTTACGAGGGTATTCCCTGCGAAAAAGACACGGCTTGCACTCCTTGCTGCAGGCCTCCTCCTTTTCTTATTTGCATATATTTCAGTCAGGTCACAATGGTCTATTGATCTTGCAAGTCCTGAAAGATTTATCCATGCGTTGCTTGCAATAAAGACGGATTCCCCATTTATGCCCAGTTTCTGGATGACTGAGTCTGTTGCACCGCTTCTGAAAAGACAGACACCGGATGCACTTTATTCATTATTGCTATTCAGCAATAGTGCGTTTATGCTTATGCTATCAGGTGCAATTGGTAACAGGTTTTACAGAAATAATCTTGAGAAGATTCAGCCATCTATAGAGCAAAGTATAAAGGTAAGCACAGAGAGGTTTTATCCAGACAGCAATGGTGCAGTTCTATGGAAAGATGTGAAGATATTTCTCAGGGATCCAGGTCAGTGGTCACAGCTCTTTATTATAGGGTCACTCATACTCATCTATGTCTATAATTTCCAGTCAATCCCCATACATACACTCTCTGAAATTTCACCTTTTATCAAGGAACTTATGGTTCTCATCAATATGCTGATGGCAGGTCTTGTACTTTCTGCAGTCTCAGCAAGATTTCTTTATGCCTCGATAAGCCTTGAAGGTATGGCCTTCTGGATAATAAGGACATCACCGCTAACCACAAAAAGATTCCTCTGGTCAAAATTCTTATATGGCTTTATTCCTGTAACAGTCATCCTGTTAACCATTGTGTCCATAACAAATATAGCAATTGGTGCAGGCAGTATATTAATGCTCCTCTCCGAAATTACGGTATTGATCCTCTGTATCTCTATAAGCGGACTTGGCACAGGAATGGGTGCCATGCATGCAAGGTTCAGATACGAAAATATAGCCTCTATTTCAATGAGCCCCGGCGGGATGCTCTTTATGCTTATTGCATTCTCGATAGTGCTTCTGACAGTCTCTTTCGAGACATGGTGTTTTTACCTTTACAAAAAAACAGAGATATCACATCTTGCACCCAGTTTTATGGAGAAGAGTCAGTTCATCATGGCAGGTCTTTTCATACTTATCCTGAATAGCCTTGCCTTTTATATACCTATGAAGAGGGGTGAAAGATGTCTCGAAGGCGATTTCATTGTTTGATTGAATATCCAACAATCTATTTTGACTTTTTCTTTTTCAGTGTAAAGAAGAGTAATACCGTTGCGCCTATTCCGATGAAAGAACGGACAATTGCACCTGATATTACAATACCCTTTTTCAAAATCTTCATACAGCTATCCTTGTAAGTCATCCTAAACGAATTATATCACCTCCTTATGTAAATCTGTTACAATATTAAAAAAATCTTACACGGGGTTTATATATGAAAAGAGCATGTATTGTATGTTTCGTCTTTCTTTTCCTTTTGATGAGCTGCCAGAAAAAAGAAGAGCCTAAGGTTAAGCCTCCATTCCCGACAGGCCCCATATACGGACAAAGTCGAATCATGCAACTTCAGGAATCAGTCAGACAGAACCCCAAAAATCTGAGTGCATGGATTGAATTCGGCAACCTACTGATGGATACCTCCCAGTTTCAAGAGGCTATCAATGCATATCAGAAAGCGCTTGATTTGGATCCAAATAACGTGGATGTGAGAGTTGATATGGGTACCTGTTATCGGAATATCGGAAAGTCTGATAGAGCAGTTGAGGAATACAGAAAGGCAATAGGTATAAATCCGAACCATCTGAATGCCCACAGGAATCTTGGCGTTGTCCTTGCCTTTGACTTTAAAAAGAAACAAGAGGCTGTTCAAGAGTTCGAGGAATATCTTAGATTGTCTCCAGAGAGTCCTGATGCTCCAAAGATACGACAACTGGTAAAGAAACTCAGGGCATCTAAATAATCCGAAAAGTCTGATATATGTTAAAATGAGTTTTGTGATATACGATATCCACGAAGAATGCGGTATATTCGGGGTATACGGACACCCTGAGGCTGCAAACCTCACATACCTTGGCCTTTACGCACTCCAACACAGAGGGCAGGAGGGTGCCGGCATCTGTTCATCGGATGGGAGGCAGCTCTTCCTTGAAAAATCAATGGGTTTAGTTGCTGATATTTTCAATGAAAAGAGGCTGAAGAGACTTCCGGGTCATACAGCAATAGGACATAATCGCTATTCTACAGCCGGAAGCAGCGTCCTGAAGAATGTTCAACCGATCGTCGCAAATTTTGCCCTTGGCTCACTTGCTATAGCACATAACGGAAACCTCGTGAATGCGATAGAGCTCAGGACGTCCCTTGAGAATGAAGGGGCAATATTTCAATCAACTTCAGATAGTGAGGTTGTTGTGCACCTCGTTGCCCATTCAAAAGGAGCTGACTTTTATGAAAGGGTTGTCCACGCAGTTAAGCATATTAGTGGTGCCTTCAGTTTGCTTATATTGAGGGAAAAAGAGCTTATCGCAGTAAGGGACCCTTATGGTGTGAGGCCGCTCTCCCTGGGGATGAAGGATGGTGCATATATTCTTGCTTCAGAGACATGCGCCTTTGACCTCATAAGTGCAAAGTATGTGCGTGACATAGAGCCAGGCGAGATACTGATAATAAATGATAGCGGTCTCAAGTCTCTGAAAGTGCTCACGAGCCCAAGGAAGGCATTCTGCGTATTCGAGTTCATCTACTTTTCGAGACCCGACAGCAATATCTTTGGAGGGTTGAATGTGAACGAGTTACGGAAAGAATTCGGGAGACAGCTTGCAATAGAAGCTAATACAGATGCAGACCTTGTGATACCAGTACCTGACTCAGGTGTCCCAGCAGCACTCGGATTTTCAGAGAAGAGTAAAATACCATTCGAATTCGGCCTTATAAGAAACCATTATGTTGGAAGGACATTTATAGAACCAAAGCACAGCATAAGACATTTTGGTGTTAAGGTAAAGCTCAACCCCGTGAGGAAACTTCTTGAGGGGAAAAGATTGGTCGTTATAGATGATTCAATAATCAGAGGGACCACGAGCAAGAAGATAGTCAAGATGCTCAGGGAAGGAGGGGGGGCAAAAGAGGTACATCTCAAGATAAGCTCTCCTCAGACCATTGGCCCCTGTTTCTATGGTATAGATACACCTACCAGACAGGAACTCATCGCATCCACCCATCTTTTAGAAGAGATCAGAAAATATGTAACCGCTGATTCCCTCACCTATTTAAGCCTTGAAGGGCTCAAAAAGATTGTCCCGAATTCTCATAATTTCTGCACTGCATGTTTCAATAATGACTACCCTATCAGTTTTCCAGGTGAACATCTCGAACAAATGGAATTTTTATTCCGGTAGAATCACGTTGATAACCAACGCAATAAGAGATATATTCAGGGTCAACCTCGGTGTTAAAAAATATGAGAGGGTCCTTTTATTTACTGACAGACCTTTAGAGAAGGAACGGATAGATGAATCAGATAGTGGGCGAAGATCAAGACTCAGGTGTCTCTCTTTGCTTACAGCAGAGATAGGCAAGAACTTTTGTAAAACACTCATATTTCATGAATATCCAGCTACAGGCAGCCATGGTGCAGAACCACCAGAATATCTCTGGAAACTTGCATTTGGTGAAAAGGCTATCGAATCTTTAAAGAAGGGCGGGGTTTTCTTCCCTATTCTGACAAAAAATATTGAAGGTCGGGATATGAAAAGGGCTGAGGATATTATCAGAAAATATAAAAAGCAAGTTGTGAACTGTGTAGTTGCCCTTTCAAATTATTCGACAAGCCATACGAGGTTCAGAGATTTCCTGACGAGAGTTTGCGGTTGCAGATATGCAAGTATGCCCCTTTTTGATAGCTTTATGCTCGAGGGTGCAATGAATGTTGACTGGAAAACACTTGCAAACAGGACAAAAATGCTTGCCGGGGAAGTAAACAAGGCTGAATTTATAGATGTAAAGACCTCAAATGGCTCCCATATCTCTTTTTCAAAAAAGGGGAGAAAGGCACATTCAGATACCGGCGTCCTTACCAGACCAGGCTCTTTTGGCAACCTTCCGGCAGGAGAGGTTTTCCTCGCACCATTAGAAGGAACAGCCAAGGGCAAACTCATCCTCGAATGGGCTCCGACAAGACAACTGAAGTCTCCGATAACATTTATAGTAAAAAATGGTTTTGTGGTAAATGTCTCAGGAGAAGATGAGTATGTAGAATATCTCAGCACGAAGCTTTCAGAAAGGAAGGAAAATAGAAATATTGCTGAGCTTGGTATTGGTACTAACGACCGCGCTACAAGGCCGGACAATATTCTTGAATCAGAAAAGATCCTCGGGACAATTCACATAGCGCTTGGTGACAACATCTCATTTGGTGGAAAGATTAAAACGCCCTTTCACCAGGACTTTGTGTTTTTCAAACCGACTGTAACATTGATTCGTAAAGATGGCAGCAAGAAGGATATACTTAAGTCTGGCAGATTGGTATGTTATTAATTAGATAATTAAATATCCCTGTATGTCATTCCCGTCTATCGGGAATCTTTCTTTGAGAAGGATTTCGGACAAGCCGAAATGACAGAAAAAGAGTAAAAAATACTTACTGAGCAGTTTATTATACACAGGCAATAGAATTTTGCGAGTGAGGTTTATTCTCTATGCGATATATCATTCTTGGCACTGCTGGTCATATTGATCATGGGAAGAGTGCCCTTGTAAAGGCTCTGACAGGCATAGACCCTGACAGGCTGAAGGAAGAGAAAGAGCGGGGCATTACCATTGACCTCGGGTTTGCAGACCTCGCATATCCTGATGGCCTTACTGTCGGGATTGTAGATGTCCCGGGGCATGAAAGACTCGTTAAAAATATGCTTGCAGGTGCAGGCGGTATAGATCTCGTGCTTCTTGTTATTGCTGCTGATGAAGGCATCATGCCACAAAGCCGTGAGCATCTCCATATATGCAACCTTCTGAAGATCAAATCAGGACTTATTGCAATCACAAAGGCAGATCTTGTAGATAATGAATGGCTTGAACTCGTCGAGGATGAGGTGAAGGACTTTGTAAAGGGTACTTTCCTCGAAGGGACTTCAATAGTGCCTGTCTCGTCAAAAACAATGTTCAATATAGATTTACTGAAAGAAGAGATTAAAAAGGTTGCATTAAAGGTCGACCCAAAACCAGCAAGTGGTCTCTTTAGGCTCCCTATAGACAGGGTTTTTACACTAAAGGGATTTGGGACTGTTGTTACAGGAACTGCCGTCTCCGGAAGCATTTCTGTTGACGATGCTGTGGAGATACTGCCGAGCAATGTCAAAACCAGGGTTCGAGGACTTCACAGTCATGGCAAACCATTACAGACTGCATATGCAGGCCAGAGGGTGGCGATCAATCTTCAGGGTGTAGAGAAGGAAGACCTTACAAGGGGAGATTCGGTTGTCATTCCTAAAAGGTTTCCTACAACAAAAACGATTGATGCAAAGATAGAAATGCTTTCAGAGGCACCAATCCTGAAAAGTAAAAGCACTGTCCATTTTCACCTCGGCACATCAGAGACTATAGCAAGGATTATTCTCTACAACAGAGATGAGCTTCAGGCAGGTGAGAGTTGTTACTGTCAGTTCAGGCTCCAGGACCCTGTTATCTCCATGTCTGGCGATAGATACATTATAAGGAGATTTTCACCGGTTGAAACAATTGGTGGAGGTGAAGTGCTTGACCCATATCCATCACGGAGAAGACGAAAAGAAGGTACAGAAGACCTGATGATATTCGAGCAAGGTAGTCTAACTGAAAAGATTAGCATGAAGGTTCAAAAATCAGGACTGCACGGTATTCCAATGCTGTCCATTGAGGGATGGATAAAAGCTGAGATACCGACAATAAAGGATGTAATACGGTCACTGAAAGAAAAACGTATCCTCGTCGGTATTGAGGATGTGCTCATTCACAAGGCTTCTTTTGATGCCTTCAGAGCAAAGGTTTTTCAGAACCTCAATGAGTTTCATAAAAAAAATCCACTCAAACCCGGGATGCTGAAAGAGGAACTAAAGGCTAATCTCAATATTGAACCAAGGCTCTTTCATGGCCTCATGGCATCACTTGAAAAAGATATTGTTATAGATAAAGAATTAATCCGACTTTCAACCTTCAAGGTGGCTTTATCTCAGGCAGATGAAACACTCAAGGCAAAGATAGTAGGACTTTTTGAAAAGGGTGGATTTCAACCTCCAACGAAGGAAGAGCTATCCCAGACGCTTAAACTTGATCAGAAACAATTATCAGACATTTTGAAGCTCCTTGCAAAAGAGGGAAGTCTTGTGAGGATTAACGATTCCATGTATGTAACATCCTCAGTTTTTAACAAAATGATCCAAACCCTTAAGGAATTTTTTGGCAAAAAATCTGAAATGACTGTAGCAGAGTTCAGGGACATCCTCGGTACAACAAGAAAGTACGCCCTGCCTTTCCTCGAATACCTCGATTCAAACAAGGTTACCATGAGGGTTGGGGATGTAAGGAAGTTTCTACTCCCGTGAATTTTAAGGACTTAAGGGGCTACCCTCCATATCCCCTGCCAGAGGAGGCGCGGGGCGCAAGTTTTTATACCTCAAGGCTGTCCCCTTTTAGCCCGCCCCTACAATATTCTCAAAATTGAATAAGCTTTAAAGAATCTTTTATAGTAAACATAGCCCTCTTTCGTATTTATATTGAAAGAGAACTTTAACCACTGAGGCACAGAGACACTGAGAATAAGAACAAATATCTCTTTTATTTATTACAAACAAAGAAAAGCTTGGATATATTAATATTTTTTCTTTTTTTATGGCTTCTTTTTTTATATGTCAATCTCCGTGCCTCTGTGTCTCTGTGGTTATTAGAATGCTTTTCAACTTTTTTACGAAAGAACCAAACATAGTTATGTATAAAGACCGTGATTATGATATCGTTGTCATTGGTGCCGGACATGCAGGATGCGAGGCTGCACTTGCTTCTGCCCGCATGTGTTTCTCAACCTGCCTCTTTACAATAAACCTCGATACAATTGCCCAGATGTCATGTAATCCTGCTGTCGGAGGACTTGCTAAGGGTCATCTCGTTCGGGAGATTGATGCACTCGGAGGTGAAATGGCGAAGGTAACAGACAAGGCAGGGATTCAATTCAGGATGCTCAATATGAGTAAAGGGCCTGCAGTCTGGTCT
>VGWY01000031.1 GCA_016873575.1 Nitrospira sp.
TTTTGCAATCGTAAACGTTCCTGTTCGCTCAGTTGTACCAGAAATTGTTTTTGGCTCATGGACACCTCCTTTTCAGAAGATAGTACCACGAAAAGCCAGAACTATCAATAATTAAGTTGACAATGTACTAGTTAAAATTGAATTATCATTTTTGAAATGTTCGAATATTTCTTTAAGTCTTGTCTCTCTCGGATCAAATTTAGTTTTAGATTCTTCTAAAATACTCGAAAGATTTTTGGAACGATCTATTGGATCCAGAAAGTAAACTATCTTGTCATTGGAAAGTAGGATTCCGGGTGGAGTTCTACCTATTTCTTCCGTTATAATTATCGAAGTTTGATCAAAATCGGACAAGAATTGTTTGTATATAAATTCTGTTAAGTAATCTACGTGTAACGTATCAGGTTTAGCAGTAGTAACTTGAATTTTCAATGCTTCGCTGATCGTCAAATTTTCCAATTTCTTCAAGGCACGAATGGATGTCTTAATTGCGTTGTCCAAATAAGCTATATCTATTCCTTGCATTTCTTTATATATTTCCATTGATTATTGCCTAAGTCTCCTCTCGTAAGAGTAATATTTGGGTATTAAAATGGATCTATATCATTTTCCCACTCTCGCTCGACCTCTGGGAATTTTTCAAGTTTAGACCTAAGTAGTTTTTTTATGTTCAAATAGCCTTCTTTTGAAGCTGCCTCAAGCATTACAACAAGTTCACCTTTATTAGAGGATGCCCGTATCAAGCCCCAGCCATCTCCTATATTCACCCTTGCTCCATTAATATCTATAACATTTTCCTCCCCAAATTCATTTTTAAATTCTTCAACCAATTTATCAACAACTGCATATTTTTTATCATCGGGACACTTAACGTGTATATTTGGTGAACTATAATAATGTTTGATTGTTTTCAAAAGCTCAGAAAAAGGCTTTTCCTGATACGATAGATATTCTGCAAGCCTTAGCCCTGCATATAATCCATCATCAAAAGCATAATAATTATCTACTACAAAGATATGTCCGCTGTGCTCTCCTCCTAAGTCTGCTTTTTCTTCAAAAACCTTTCTTTTTATGTAAGAATGCCCTGTCTTCCACATTATGGGAATACCGCCTCTTTTTTCAATATCCTCAATTAATGCCCTTGTGCATTTGACATCAAACACTATTTTAGCCTTCGGTTTTTTCTCTAAAATCTGTCTGGCAAGAAATATAAGAACCCTATCCGAAGAGATAACTTTACCATTTTCGTCTACTACACCTATTCTATCACCATCTCCATCAAAAGCTAATCCTATATCTGCATTGTTTTCTATCGTTTTTTGGCTTAATATCTCTAATGAACGAATATCTGAGGGATCAGGAAAATGATTTGGGAAACTTGGGTCAAGCTCACAAAATACTTCTACCACATCAAAACCTGCTGCGCGGAAAAGTGCAGGCGCAAAAATTCCGGCTGTGCCATTGCCTGCGTCAATTACAATTTTAAGCCTTTTTCCGGGTTTCACTCTCCACTTTAGCGCAGAGATATAGGATTCTTTTATGTTGTCGAATTTAAAGGCATTTCCGCGCCCTTTTTCAAAATCCTCTTTTACGGCTGTCTCGTAAATCTTTTGAATATCGTCGCTCAATAGAGTGGAAGAATATCCATTGGCCAACTTAAAGCCGCTCCATCCGTCAGGGTTATGACTGCCTGTTATCATAACTCCAGCCGGTATGCCGAGCATATACTGGGCAAAATAGAAGACAGGCGTTGTCGACATGCCGATGTCGACCGTGGAGCAACCAACAGAATTTAGCCCCTTAATAGCCGTGTCTCTAAAATCAGGGGAGCACTTTCTGCTGTCATATCCGACGATAGCCATAGTAACGGTCTTTTGTTTCTTTATTAAAGTTCCAAAAGCCTTTGCAATAAGCTCTACATTGCGAGGACAAAGTTCATCTTCTTTATCTTCATCCTTACAAACACGACCTCTAATATCGTATTCCCGAAACATTGTTTTTTTCATTTTTACACCTCTATTTAAATTCTAAATATTTTCTTTCGCCTTGTTCGGTTATACAAAGTACTTTACCGAACAAATAATATCCTTCTTTTCTCAAATAAAACCGTTGCCCTTTTTATCCAGTGAACTAAAAAGAATATATGGTTCACCAGAACTATCTATTCTTACCGGAACTATTTCATTTCTTCGTTCAGCATCTCTATGATTATGAAATATCAGCTTCAAGCTGTTCCCCACGTAATTCCAAAATAATCTGAACCTAATTTTTCTATCATTTCCGATTCCTTAGTACCATTAAATTACCTAAAAAGACATTTCTATATATCCTCCCACTTCTAAGACCTTATTATAAAATATACCATAAAAGGATATAATGTTAAACATGAAACGACTTGATAAACAAAGAAAAAATCGGGAAAGCTTTAAGCGTGTTATTTTAATAGTACTGGATGGTTTAGGGGTCGGTGAACTCCCTGACGCAGCCTTATATGGAGACATTGGCAGTAACACATTAAAACATATTGCAGAAGCTGTTGGAGGTCTCCATGTGCCCTGTCTGGAGTCGTTAGGCCTGGGATATCTCGGTAACTTTCAAGGTGTTAACCGGGTTTTACACCCGAGAGGAGCCTTTGGCATGATGGCAGAGGCCTCGGCAGGAAAAGATACAACTACAGGGCACTGGGAAATGACGGGATTGGTTTTAAAAAAACCTTTCCCAACCTTTCCTAACGGGTTTCCTGAAGAAGTAATTAGCAAATTCAAAGAAGCGATTGGTAGGGACATATTGGGGAACTATCCTGTATCTGGAACAGAAATTATTAAAGATCTCGGAGAACTTCACCTGACAACAGGATACCCAATTATTTATACTTCTGCTGATAGCGTTTTTCAGATAGCGGCCCACGAAGAAGTTATTCCTGTAGAGCAACTTTATCATATGTGTGAGATTGCGAGACAAATTTTAGTCGGGCCTTACAGTGTTGATCGTGTTATTGCGAGACCTTTTACTGGCAAACCTGGAAGTTTTCGACGTACCCCGAAAAGAAAAGACTTTTCACTTGCTCCTCCAGAAACGACCCTTCTTGATAAACTACAAAAAGAAGGTATTCCTACGATTGGAATAGGAAAGATCGGGGAGATATTTGCTGGCAGAGGTATTGGAGAAATCATCCATACAGAAAACAATGAAGAAGGTATCGAAAAGACAATAGAAGCTATTCTTCAAATAAAACGGGGCCTAATCTTTACTAACTTAATTGATTTTGACATGCTTTATGGTCATCGGAACGATGTTAAAGGATATGCTAATGCATTGAAGGCATTCGATCAAAAAGTACCTAAAATTATCAATGCCATGAAAGAAGACGATTTACTGATTATTACTGCCGATCATGGATGCGACCCAACAACTGAAAGTACAGATCACTCACGAGAATATGTTCCCCTCTTGATTTCAGGTTCTCAAGTTAAAGGAGGAACAAATCTTGGAATACGTCAGACTTTTGCCGATTTAGGACAGACCATAGCAGAGATTTTCCACGTAAAACCATTAAAAAATGGTACAAGTTTTGCTAAAATGCTTTAGATTGCAGGACTAATCATGTTCCCCCCTTAAATTCTGTCATTGCGGCTTGTCCGCAATCCTTCTTTCGGAAAGATTCCCGACAAGCGGGAATGACAAACTATGTGGTTTTACTTATAAACTCCTTAATAACTCCTAATCAAAATTAAGGTTTAATTGATCTTCTCTTACCTTCCATTTCGTAGTAGAAGGTGCAAATTGTTTCGGCTCGGTCCCTTCTTTAAAAAATTCTCTGATAGCCGCTGCTTCGTCCTTTGCTAAAAGTCCTGTTGCCGGGTCTATTGGATAGCTGACTATTCCCTCCGGGATAGGGAAGTTCTGAGATTCTCCACCCTCCACATTTTTCATAAACGAAACCCAGATAGGAGACGCTGCACGTGCTCCTGTCTCCTGAGTGCCAAGGGGTCTCATATCGTCAAACCCAACCCATACAGCAGCAAGCAGATCAGGTGTATATCCTACAAACCATGCATCTCTGTATTCATTGGTTGTCCCCGTTTTACCTGCCACAGGCCGACCAAGTGCCTTTGCCCTCCATCCTGTTCCATATCGTACAACATCTTCCATCATGGAGGTCGCCAGAAAAGCAGTTTCAGGACTGATTACCTGTTGAGCCTCTGGCTCGTTGCTTTCGAGGACCCTTCCTTTTGAATCTGTGACATATTTGATTGCAATCGGCTTTACCCTCATGCCATTGTCTAAAAATACATTGTAGCACAGCGCAAGTTCAAGCGGACTGATACTCAACGAACCGAGGGCAACGGTCAGGTCTCTTGGTATCTCTCCCTGGATGCCCAAATTCCTCGCAAAGTCTATTACTTTGTCTATCCCGATTGCCTCAACCAATTTTACCGTGACCACATTTCGTGAATAGGTCAGTGCCTCTCTCAACCGTGTTTGTCCATAGAACTTGTGGTCATAATTCTCAGGGCTCCATTCACCTTTTGGCCCTCCGTAGTAGGTTACAGGTTCATCCACGACAATACTTGCCGGGGTAAAGCCATGGTCCATAGCAGCAGCATAGATAATCGGCTTAAAGGCAGAACCTGGCTGGCGTTTTGCATAGATAGCCCTGTTAAATTCACTCCTTACAAAATCGTATCCGCCAATCAATGCCCTGATATAACCAGTATGTGGCTCAATAGCAACAACAGCACCCTCTACCTCGGGTTCCTGTTCAAGTGAAAGCCTGACATCATTACGATACATGCTTTTTATACTTACCTTTACGATATCTCCAGGGCTCAGGATCTTTGTCAACTTAAAATCCTTTAAAACCTTACGAGTACCTTTCTTGGAATCAATGAGATTTGAAGCCCATCTTGCGTCCTCGATTAAAAGTTTTCCTATAATGCCTCTCGTCTTAATGATGGCCTCACGTTCTGAGACCCTCAGAACAAGCCCTGAAGAGATATCACCTGTATTTGGAATAGTCGTGGCTAAGAGCTTCTTGCTTTTCATCTCCTTTTCAATATCGACATCCTTCTTATGTTCCTGGGTACCACGCCATCCCCTCCGTTTATCGAGTTCCCTGAGACCTTGCTGCAATGCCCTTGCAGCAGATAATTGTGCATTCCTGTCCAGTGTTGTATGTACCATCAAACCCTTCTTGTATACAGTCTCTTCGCCATATTTCGCTTCAAGTTCTCTTTTCAGGTACTCTATGAAATAGTTATTTGCCTCAATCCCTTTCCTTGTGCTTGAAAGCAAAAGGGGTTGTTTTAATGCATTCTCTTTTTCAGATCTTTTGATGTATTCCTCGTCTTCCATACGTGAAAGGACAATCATCTGTCTCTCTCTGGCCTTTGTAAGATCGTTATATGGAGAATATAATGTAGGTGCCTTTATGAGACCTACGATCAGTGCAGCCTCTGACAGCGTTAAATCCCTTACTGATTTCCCAAAATATATCCTTGATGCCATCTCAACACCATATGCACCATGGCCAAAATAGACCTTGTTCAAATATAGCTCAAGGATATCTTTCTTGCTAAGGTTCTTTTCTATCTTTATGGCAAGAGCTGCCTCTCTGAGCTTTCTTTTGAGGGTTTTTTCAGGGGTCAAGAATACCACCTTGGCGAGTTGCTGCGTTATGGTGCTTCCGCCCTCTTTTAATTCTGCGTGAAGGACATCCTTAATAAGTGCCCTTACGATTGCAATGTAGTCAATGCCTTTATGTCTCCAGAACCTTGAATCCTCAACTGCAATGACAGCATTTATCATGTGGCCTGGAATCTTGTGTATTGGTACAAATGTCCCTTTTTCGCTTTTCAGTTCTCCAATGAGCACATCGTCATCCGCATATATCTTCGTGCCTGTAACAGGCTTGTACTGTTTTATCTCGTCAACAGAAGGGATCCCTTTACTTAGTGCAATGTAGCCCCCGGCAGAAACGCCGACGATAATAGAGAGTAATACGAGGATGAAAATAATCTTCAGTCTCATCTTATTTTTCTCAATATCATTTGATTTTTTGTATTAATTATACACTTTTTATAAGACCTGATTGAACATGTACCTAAATCCTGCTTATAGAAACTCTATCACGGGCTCTGGGATATAGAGCCTTGAATAATCAGAGCCTAAAAGGTAGAATTATCTCACATGAGAATGATAAGAAAAAATAAAGATGTGTTAGCTTTCTTTCAATCTTTGAGGGAGCGCTCTTTTGGTATCAGTAGTAAAATTGAGCAAAGGGTTACAGCAATCCTTGATGACGTCAGAAGAAACGGTGACCAGGCAGTCCTTCAATATACAAAAACCTTTGATTCCGATGATATAAAACGATTGAAAATAAGGTCTGATGAAATTTCAAAATATGCAGAAAAGGCTGATAGGAAGGTAATAAAGGCCCTCAACCTCTCTGCAAAAAGGATAAGGGCATTTCATGAGATGCAGAAGGAGACATCGTGGTCATTTTCTGAAGGAGATAATCTCCTCGGACAGGTAATAAGGCCGCTTGAAAGGGTTGGTGTATATATACCGGGTGGTAAGGCATCATATCCATCTACTGTTCTGATGAATGTTATCCCTGCGCAGGTTGCAGGGGTAAAAGAAATAGCCCTCTGTGTCCCGACGCCTAAGGGAGAGATAAACCCGTATGTCATGGCCGCAATACAATTGCTCGGAGTCAAAGAGGTCTACCGCATCGGCGGAGCACAGGCAATTGGGGCGATGGCGTATGGAACAAAGACAATAAAAAAGGTTGATAAGATTGTAGGGCCCGGGAATATTTATGTCGCTTTAGCAAAGAAGATGGTCTTTGGAGAGGTGGATATAGATATGATTGCAGGACCAAGCGAGATATTGATTATTGCAGATGATTCAGCAAACCCTGCATTTGTTGCTGCTGATTTACTCAGCCAGGCAGAGCATGATGAGCTTGCATCAGCCATATTAATCACTGATTCAAAGAGGCTGGCAGATGCTGTTGATAAGGAACTGGGAAGACAACTTTCTAATCTTAAAAGAAAAGAGATTGCAAGAAAGTCTCTTGATAATTATGGGGCGATAATAATCACAAAAGATATTAAAGAAGCTACAGAGCTTGCAAACCATATTGCACCTGAGCACCTTGAGGTTATGACGAAAAAGCCAATGGATGTTTTACCTCTGATCAAGAATGCAGGTGCGATATTCCTTGGAGAGTGGACACCTGAGGCATTAGGGGATTATTCAGCAGGCCCTAATCACACCCTTCCAACAGGAGGAACAGCAAGGTTCTCATCCCCTCTCGGCGTTTATGATTTCCTCAAACGCTCAAGCTTGCTAAAGTTTACCCGATCAGGTTTCATGGAACTTGCATCTGCTGTCGAGACCATTGCAGATATCGAAGGCCTCGAGGCTCATGGGAATACAATCAGGATAAGAAAAGGATTCTAACCTTGGAATGATGGAATGGACTGAGCGAATACTTACCTAAAAATTATCTTCCATTGCAAGGATTCTTATTTATCGAGCGGACTCCTCACGCCAAGAACATTCTTTGTTGCAACATGTGTTTGACCCATCTTCAACACTTGCAAAAAAATAATGAAGCAATAACAATGAGTTACGGCGACATAAAAAGGGCGTGGCACTACAATATCCATTTTACTGAGCAGTGCTGACTTACAATTAAACTTTCTTTTTCTTCTCATTTTTAACCGTTATTTTACCCTTTGAGGTACAGCCACACCGGCAGCCTGAAATGCCTTGCCGGCTTGTCCTTTCAGTTCACTTCTGAGAATGACTTCTTTATTACCGGTTTCTATTATAGTCTCCTTCAATTCCTCAAGATCGTTGATAATATCTGCCCACTCCACTTCCCAGCCTTTTGCAGACATCCTCTGTTGCAGCTCCTTTATCAGTAGAAGCGACAAAAAACTGCAAAACACATGACCCCGTATCGTCTCATCACACTTGTGATAAATAGGGCGTGTACTGAGGATTGTCTTCATCGTCCGGAATATCTGCTCAACCATCCATAACTGCTTGTACTGCAGTGCCACTTCCCTTGCCGACAGCGCCGTATTGGTCGTCAATACCCACTTGCCATCGTATCGAACCTCTTGTTTTACCTTATCTTCGTCTATTTCAAAGACCGCACCTGTATTCTTCAAATACTTCCTGTATCCCTTATTCCCTATAAGGCTCTTCCCCCCATGTTTAAGTTTCTCCTTAAGCGTAGCAATAATGGCTTCCCTGTCCAGTGCATCCTTTTTCGCCTGATCTTCATTGATACAGATGATGTATCTTCTGCCTTTAAATTCTACTTCCTTTACTTTAAGCGGCGAGGGTGCTTTGCTGTCTGTACTCTTCGGATAAACTTCTTCATATCGCCCTCCGCGGCTAAGCACATCTTCCCTGACTTCCTTCTGCTTCCTCATCCGTACTCCCAGTATATACTGTATCCCTTTTGTTTCCTCTATCTCCCGGATAGTCTCTTTGCTGATCATGCCACGGTCTGCCACTATGCATACCCTCTGTATCCCGAAACGTATCTTTAACCTGTCGATGACGGGCATCAATGTCTTTACATCAGCCGTGTTGCCAGGCCATAGTTCACAGCATATCGGCCTGCCCGTACCGTCTATTACTATGCCCACCACCATCTGTTTAAGATCAGGACGATGATCTTTTGAATGTCCATATGCCCCGATTTCTTCACCACCATTGCCTTCAAAATATATGCTTGTTGTATCAAAAAATACCAGCGTTAGCTCTCCAAACAGATCCCTGTTTCTTTGAAATATCCCCTCTTCTATCAAATCTTTAACACTCCTGGGCGAAAATGGAGTCGCCCCTTTCTGATATCCCTCCGGTAATTCCTCCCCCAGCCATGCCATTGCACGGTAAAGATGATGAAGGTCTATTCCCTCCGTACCTTCTATCTTGTATCCGTTTTGCCATTTCTCTGCTGCCCTGTCCGATCCCGGTTTGCTTAGCCTGTGTAGTACCGTCAGAAATATAGCCCGCTCTACCAAAAATCTGAATTTCCTCTCGTCCAAATGTGCCTCTATCGTTATCTTTATTCCTGTCTCTTTCCAAAGACGACCAAATATCATCGGCAGTCCAATTTTATACTCCCTCGACGATAATGACTCCCCCTGTTTGCCGGAATCAATAAGAGCAAGCTTTTCTGAAAACTTTACCCCAGACCGCAGAAGACTCTCCAGAGACCCCGATGCCTTCAAAACATCAATCCGGCCTATGGTGGCAATAACATCCTGCCGTACCTTGCCTTTTTCCCTGCGGTTATGAGCAATCTGAAGGTATTCCCTCGGCCCTGACTTCTTGATTCTTAAAAACATATCACTACTAATATACGCTTTATATAATGCTATGTCAAGTATATTATTACATTACGTGGCACTACATTTTAGGGGTATTTTAAAAACTTTGATTTCGTAGAATGGCTTGAATACTTGGTTTGCTCTTTCCTTATAGGGCGTTTTTAGCCCTCAACTGTAGAAGATGGGCTTAAGTTTGGGCCTGTGTAATACTTCTATAAAAGCAGGTTCTGTTGCCTGTATGACAGGCGCCCGGGCCATGCTGGATTACCTTTACCAATAGAGTATCAGCATCACAGTCATACAGTATCTCCTTCACCTCCTGAACATGTCCGGAGGTCTCTCCCTTTTTCCAGTATTTCTGTCTTGAACGTGACCAGAAATGTGTGAATCCTGTTTCAAGTGTCATCTCAAGCGATTTCATGTTCATGTACGCCATCATCAGAACATCACCATTATTGACATCCTGTATAATGGCTGGTATCAACCCTTTATCATCATATTTTAATTCAGGTATCATTATCCCTCCTGTACACTACAACTTATACCCGATCTTCCTCAGAAACTCTTTTCTGTGAGCCTTGTCTTCAGCCGACTCCACCCCTTTTGGTGAGAAGCCGTCGATAACACCGAGTATTCCATTCCCCTGCGATGTCGTTGCTACAATAACCTCAACTGGATTTGCTGTTGCACAGAAAATCCTGCAGACCTCCGGACAATTCTTTATCTGGTTTAGAATGTTGATTGGGAAAGCATTCTTAAGCAGAATACAAAATACATGGCCTGCACTTATATCCTTAAGATTTTTCACACAGGTATTAACAAGTTCAGTATCATTGCCCTCTGTCCTTATCAGGCATGGCACTGATGCCTCTGTAAATGCAATACCGAATTTTGCCTGGGGCACGGTTGTCGCAATGATTTCATAAAGGTCCTCTGCGGTTTTTATAAAATGTGTCTGTCCTAAAATAATATTACAATCTTCGGGAATGTCTATCTTTATTGTTTTTAGTTCCATACAAACCTCCATTCTCTGTGTCCTCTGTGGTTAAATTAAGTGTATTGCAGCTATGTTATAATGAAAATAAATTTTTGGAGATGTCAAGCCTTAAATGTCAAAGTATACACTCTTCACTCTTCATGTATTCCTTGTCATCTGCTTTCTGCTCTTTTTTCATTCACCATTAAACGGTGCAGAAATAGCTGGCCTTGAAGTAAGGTTGCAGGAAAACGAAATCCATATCACAACTGCCCTTTCACTGGAGGCAACTTATCTTGATGAGCTCAGTAATGGAATAACAAAAGAATTTAGATTTTATATAGACCTTTTCAAGGTCTGGAATATGTGGCCGGATGAGTTTGTGCTTGGTAAATCCTTTATCAGAACTCTGAAATGTGATCCTGTTAAAAAGGAATATATTGCAACCTCATTTGATGGAAATACCCTCATAGAGAAGAGGTTTAAGTCATTTGAATCCATGATAAGCTGGTCACTGAACATCAATAACCTTAAACTCGCACATATGCGAGAACTTGAGCCTGGTGTCTATTTTGTCAGGATAACTGTTGAGTCAAGGATAAGGAAGTTGCCTCCTGTAATAGGATACTTTATCATTTTCTTCTCCGAAAATGAATTCAAGATAACAAAGGACTCCTCTTTTTTCAGTATAGGGGCAGGTAGGTGAAAAATCTCCGTTTTGGTCTCTTCATAGCAGCTATATTGTTATTGGTCATTTTATCCTTTTCCGTTGAACTGCATTATATGAGGCTCAAGACCATCCCCCTCTTTACAAAATTGGTGCTCCTTTTATTGGTGAACTTGACTGTCATTGCACTCCTGACACTCATGTTTTTTGTCGGGAAAAGTCTTGTAAAACTCTATTTTGAGAAAAAACAGCGAATCACTGGATACAGGTTCAAAACAAGGCTTGTTGTCGTTCTCGTTGTCCTGACATTAATCCCTGTTGCCTTCTTATTCATTGTATCAAGCGGACTCGTAACGAATTTCATTGATCATTTATTTACGTCAGAACTCAAACAACCCTTGAAAAGCTCTATAGAGATTGCCAAGGCTGTTTATGATATTGAAAGGCAAAAGGCACTTGATTACGCGAAGGCCTTATCACAGGGCAGGACATATAGTGGTAATTATACAGTCAGGCATCTTACAGAAAAACCAAAGGATGTTACGGAAACAATTAAATCTGCATTTGATGGTAAGGCAGATGTTGAAGTTATATCAGGGGTAAATGGAGATACCGTGAGGGCTGTTGTACCTGAATACCGGGGTGGGAAACAGATAGGCATAATCGTTGTTGAATCCTTTATCCCCAAAAAGATTACTGAGAATGTAGAAACGGTAAAGGATGCTTATGAAAATTATCTGACGCTGGAATTTTGGAAGATGCCCATAAAAATAAATTACCTCCTCATCCTTGGGTTCATTACCTTGCTTGTTGTCTTTATGGCCCTCTGGATTGCCTTGAGGATTGCAGGGAACATAACTGACCCCATACAGAATCTTGCACAGGCAACCGAGCAGGTTGCCGCAGGGAATCTCGATATAAAGGTTGATGTGGACAGGCAGGATGAGATAGGGCTTCTCGTGGATTCATTTAATCATATGGTGAAGGAACTCAAAGATGGGAAGGAATCGCTCCAGACCGCATATCTTGAATCTACCCAACGAAGACTCTTTATAGAAAATATCCTGAAGAATATCAATTCAGGTGTGATTATGCTTGATACTGCGGGGACTATTCTCATGATTAATGATGCAGCGTGTTCAATACTTCATATACATCAGGAGGATGTTATAAATAAAAATTACCGTGAGCTTGTATCAATGATACAATCCAAAGATCTCCATACCCTTGTGAAAGGGATAGAAGGCAGGGAATTTAAGCCTGTCAATAGACAAGTAGAAGCAATCATAGGAAACAGACGAGGTATCCTCAGGGTATTTATAACCAGTCTCAGGGATTCGCAGAAATACATCGGCATGCTCGTTGTCTTTAACGATATTACAGATATTATCATGGCTCAGAAGGAAATAGCATGGCAGGAGATTGCCAGAAGAATAGCTCATGAGATAAAGAATCCTCTCACCCCCATTAAACTTTCAACAGAGCGAATGGTAAAGAAATGGCAGCACAGGGATGCAGACTTTGAGCAGGTATTCGACCGCTCGACAAAGAGCATTATAAAAGAGGTTGATAGCTTGAAAAGGCTGGTTGATGATTTTTCCAGATTTGGTAAGATGCCTGAGATAAAAAAGACACCAACCCTTATCACAGGTATAATAGATGAGGTTATTAATCTGTATAAGGGCTATAAGGGTGTTGAGATAACGGTATCAGCCCCGGGAGAAAATCCCTTGGTGGAACTGGATGGAGAACAGTTCAAAAGGGTTATGATCAATATATTCGACAATGCCCTAAAGGCTGTCTCCAGCAAAGGCAGGATTGATGTTAGGTTGCAGTATGATCAGCCATCGAACAAGGCTTACATAGACATTGCTGATGATGGCCCTGGTATAAAGGCTGAGGATAAGGAAAAGTTATTCCTCCCACATTTTTCTACAAGAGAAGATGGCACAGGTCTTGGCCTTGCAATAGCAAACAGGATTATTGAAGAACACAGAGGGTATATAAAGGTCAGTGACAACGAACCAAAAGGGACTGTGTTTACCATAGAGATTCCGATAAAGGACGTTGCTATTTAGCTACGTCCTAAAGGAGAGTTAAATGGCAGGACCGGTTGTACTTGTAGTAGATGATGAAGAAGGTATAAGGGAGAGTCTCTCCGGGATTTTAGAGGACGAGGGATATGAGGTATTAACCTCAAGTTCCGGTGAAGAGGCGATCGGGGTGATAAAAGAGCAAAGTCCTGATCTGATACTCCTTGACATATGGCTTCCAGGCATGGATGGTATCCAGACGCTTGAGGAGATTAAGACCATAAAGCCTGAGCTTCCAGTAATCATGATCTCCGGTCACGGCAATATAGAAATTGCAGTTAAGTCAACAAGGATTGGTGCATACGACTTTCTTGAAAAACCACTTTCCCTTGAGAGGGTGCTTATATCTGTTAAAAGGGCAATTGAAAGAAAGACGCTTGAGATGGAAAATAAGGCACTCAAACAGGATATGGTAAAGAGATGGAGACTTATTGGCGATTCTCAGAAGATGAAACAGCTCAGAGAGCAGATAGATATGGCAGCACAGAGCAACAGCAGGGTGTTAATACTTGGCGAGAGTGGCACAGGCAAAGAACTTATTGCACATTTACTTCATGAAAATAGCAGAAGGGCAGAAAAACCATTCATTGAGGTAAACTGTGCTGCAATTCCACAGGAACTTATAGAGAGTGAACTTTTTGGCCATGAAAAGGGCTCTTTTACGGGTGCATTTGAAAGGAAAAAAGGCAAATTTGAACTTGCAGATGAAGGTACTTTATTTCTTGATGAGGTTGGTGATATGTCACTTCCAACCCAGGCTAAGGTACTTCGTGTTATAGAGACCCAGGAATTTCAACGTGTTGGAGGGAGCAGGAATATAAAGGTAGATGTGAGAATTATTGCAGCTACGAACAAAGAACTCCGAGAGGAGGTAAGGGATGGTGCTTTCAGAGAGGATTTGTTTTACAGGCTGAATGTCATACCAATAGTTGTTCCTACATTGAGAGAAAGGAAGGAGGACATTCCGGCACTCGTTGAGTATTTCCTTGAATATTTTGCATTTGAATATAGACAGAAACCCAAGAAAATGACCCCGGAGGCATTAAAATCACTTAAGTCATATGACTGGCCTGGAAATATAAGGGAACTCAGGAATGTGATAGAGAGGCTTGTTATCATGACCCCTTCAAATGTCATAGAACCGAAGAATTTAATTTTAAGAGATACCGAACCCCCTGATTATTTTGCCATCAAAACATTGAGGGATGCGAGGGATGCATTTGAGAGGACCTTTATTATAAAGAGGCTTGAGGAAAACAACTGGAACATATCAAAGACAGCAGAAGTCCTTCAGATCGAAAGGAGCAACCTCCACAAAAAGATCAAGGCATACGATATAATTGTACCTTAACGATTCAATCCATGTCATCAAATTCACTTATTCCATTAAGTGTTTAAGTTGTCATTCCCGCAAGCGGAGAGCGTCGGGAATCCTTCTGAAAACAAAGAAAGATTCCGGACAAGCCGGAATGACGAAGGTGTCATCTTGATTGCAACTTGGAATTATCATCTCAATTTAAGGGTTCAAAGATTTCTGAATCCTACCACTCCATTTCTAAAAACACCTTAACTATTTGTGGGTCAAAATGTTCTCCTGCTTGGTCTCGTAAGTATTCCTTTACTTTCTCTTCTGGCCAGGCAGGACGATAGGGACGATCTGAACGTAAAGCATCCCACACATCCACTACTGCAAATATACGTGCTGATAGTGGAATCTGTTCTCCTTTCAGTCCCCGTGGATAACCTGTGCCATCCCATTTCTCGTGATGACAATAGGGAATGTCGAGTGCTGGACGTAAAAAAGCAATAGGCGAAAGCAGTTCATGTGCATAGGCTGGATGCTTACGCATTACTTCCCACTCTTCATCAGTAAGTGGGCCTGGTTTGAGAAGTATGTTGTCAGGGATTTTCATCTTTCCAATATCATGAAGTAATGCACCCCTTCGCACATGCACCAGTTCAGCCTCACTCACCCCCATAGCTTGAGCTATCTTTATAGTCATCTCTGTAACACGCTGGGAATGTCCTTCTGTCTCTCTGTCACGATAATCAAGGGCACGTGACCAGCCTTCAATGGTGGAGTCATAAGCTAAAATAAGTTCAATATTAGAACGTTGTAGGTTGTTGAAAAGTTCAGCATTATCTATAGCAATGGCTGCCTGTGTTGCAAGGGCTTCTAAAAAGTCCAGCCACTCCTGATCAGGTTTGAATGAAGAACGATGAAATATTTCCAGAACACCGGTAACGTTGCCTTTAGCAATAATTGGTGCGGCATAGTAGGAAATGAACCCTTCGTTAGCCAGCAGTGGGGAGCGACTGAAACTGTCCAGCGTTTCGGCCAAATTAGGGATGCTGACAATCCGTTGTTCAATCGCAGCGCGGCCCGCATGTCCTTCGCCTAATCGCAGGCGGGTGTGCTTAAGGGCAGAAGATCGAAAGCCACGGTTAGATCCATATTCTAAGGTCTGTGTGTGCGGATTTAGCAGAAGCACTGATGCGGCGTCAACGTGTAGTTGGGTCACAACCTGTTCAAGAAATATGTTAAGGGTAACACGCACGTCAAGGCTGGATGTAATGGCCATGTCTATGTTACGCAGCGCTGTAATATGACCAAGTCGCCGTTTTAATTGTTCTTCTGCTTGTTTGCGCTGAATAATTCGCCACATCCCCTCCATCAGGAGCGTAAGTTGACGAATATCAGATTCATCGTAATCTGTGGGCTTGTTGCCCACACCAGCTACAATCACAATGTGATCACCGTCAAAAATTGGGACGTTCACATGACGGATGATGTGAACATGCCCTTCTGGGTAGCCCTTTTTCCATGGATTTGGTGCATTGTAATCATTGGTAATGACCGGTTTTCGCTGTCGTACTGCTTCTCCCCAGAGACCGGTAGTTTTAACCGGATAGACTATGGGCTTATTGTTAATACGGCATTCTTCCATTGCGGTTTTCGACCACGCATGCATTGTCAGTACAGTCTCATCTTCATTCAGAAATGCAAGATACCCAACTTTACTCCCCGTCAACCGGATCGCTTCTTCCAAAACAAAGTTCGTAATCTCACCAAGTGAAGCATCGGTCATCTGGTTAAGTTTCAGTAAAGCTTCCAGACGGGATTCATTCAGTTTCAACACTTCCTCTGCTCGTTTGCGATCGGTGATATCAATAGAAAGTATAAAAATGCCCTCTGGCACAGACTGAATACTGAGCTCAAACCAGCCTTTATTGCCATCGGGATAAGCAAATTCATTCTCCATGTGATGCGGGGTACGCGCATCCATACAGCGCCGTAGAACAGCAAACATCTCCGTATCCTCAATACCAGGGTATATCTCCATTATGGTGTGACCCAAAAACTCCTCCTTTGCTCGGTGGCCTTGTCTGGCAACGGCATCATTAACATAGAGGTATCGCCAATCAAAACCGATAATTTGACAACCTTCTAACATGTTGTCTATAGTACGTTGATAAAGTTCCCTACTCGCTCTTAACGCCACTTCCGCCTGCTTGCGTTTAGTGATATCCCTACCCGCTCCACTAATACCCATGGGGTTACCTTCATGGTCATTCAGTAGCGTACCAAT
>VGWY01000032.1 GCA_016873575.1 Nitrospira sp.
AAGAAAAAGATTCAGATACAATTTTGATCCATAATTACGAAAAGCATTATGAAAACCTTTATTTGGGGTATAAAATGGGTTCTTCAGGGAATTGTGTGGATACATACCCCACTTTTTTAAAGGGGGGTGAGGGGGGATTACTAAAACAATGCTGTTTTACAATACCAGGTTGAAACAGATATCAAGACAGCTCAGGTCGAATATGACTGATGCTGAAAAGCTTTTATGGTCAAGGCTGAGGGCAAAACAACTGAAGGGCAGACAGTTCTACAGGCAAAGAATAATAGGAGACTATATTGTTGATTTTTACTGTCCCAAAGTAAATCTTATTGTTGAGCTTGACGGCGGTCAACACTATACTGAGAAAGGGATAAATAAGGACAAGATGAGAGACAATTATATGAGGGAGCAAGGATATAAGATATTAAGATTTTCTGATAGTGAAATATTTAAAAATCTATCAGGAGTAATTGAAAGGATATATGGAGATTTGTAATCCCCCTGCATCCCCCTTTAGAAAAGGGGGAATAAAAGAAAGGCCTTTTAAAGGAGAAGGAATAAAAATTTGATGTTATCTATTACCCACAGGAAAGCCGGTAGAACCATAAAATGAAACGTTCATGTCTTAAAAAGACACATAAGGATAATGAAAATCAGTAATCCCCCTATACCCCCCTTTAGTAAAGGGGGGTATAGGGGGAATTTGGGGTATAAGATGGAAAAGAAGGTAAAATGCTGGGAAGTCTTTGCATGTAAGGAAAAGGAATGTCCGGCATATAAGTCAAAGGACTTGAAGTGCTGGCTATTCTCAAGGACCCATTGTCGGGACGAAATACAGGGGAAGTACCTTGAAAAGATGGCGATGTGCCTTGATTGCGAGGTTTTTAAAGCAAATATGGATGTCTCTTCAATGAAAGAAACAATCGAGGCAATAGATAAACAATTCAAAGAATTTGCCTCGATTGTTGAGGAGCGAGATAAGGAGCTGGAAGACATCAGCATGGAATTATCGGTAGGACTATCAGAGGTTCTTGAGGCATTGAATAAGATTGCCTCAGGAGACCCTCGAGTAAGGATACCTGAAGACTCCAAGCATGAGCTGATTGCCAAATTAAAACAAACAGTTAATAAAACAGCAGGGGAAATCGGGATTATTGTTGACCAATCTCATGAATTTGCTATTGGTCTTGCTGAGCACTTCGATATATTGCACAGGGTTGCAAAAGGGGAACTGAGCGCGAGAATTCCTGAAGTTTCGCAGGACGAGCTTTTGAAGGCATTAGGGAATGTAACAAACCAGATGATTGAAAGTGTAGCCAGAGAAATTACAAAGCGCAAGAACGCGGAGGATGAATTACGTAAAAAATCAGAGAGAGAATCACTCATCCTTCGCTCTGTGCCCATAGCGTTTTACACCGCAAAAGCCTCTGGCGACTTTGGTAGGATATGGATTAGCGAACAGGTTAAAGACATCTCAGGCTTCCCTCCTAATAAATTTATTGACGACTCAAGTTTCTGGTCATCGAGAATCTATCCTGATGACCGTGATCAAGTATTAATGGAATTTGAAACAATCCACAACAAAGGTACAATCGCCTTAGAATATCGCTGGCAGTGTGCAGATGGCTCGTATTACTGGTTTCGTGATCTTGCTGTCCTCGTACGAGATGAGCAGGGTAAGCCGAAGGAAATCATTGGGACATGGAGGGATATAACCGATCGCAAGCAGGCAGAGGAAAGGCTTCGCACCATGTCACTTATTGATGACCTTACTGGTATATACAACAGACGGGGATTCTTTACCCTTGCCGAACAACAGATAAAGATAGCCAACAGGATGAAGAGAGGAATGTTTTTGCTTTTTACCGACCTTGATGGTTTAAAGGCGATTAATGATACCCTGGGGCACCACGAAGGTGACCTTGCATTAATTGATACCGCCAATATCCTCAAGGATACATTTCGTGAGTCTGATATCATTGCTCGTATTGGCGGCGATGAGTTTGTAGCGCTCATAATAGAACCTTCTAATGGTGCTCAGTCAATTGGTCCTCGTTTAAAAGAGAAGTTAGATTTTCATAATACAAAAATGGATAGGCCATACAATATCTCGTTAAGTATTGGCTTAGCACAATATAACCCTGAACAGCCATGTACGATTGATGATTTACTTTCCATGGCCGATAAATTAATGTACGAGCAGAAACAGAAAAAGCATAACCCTTAGTCTTGAATGAAAAAAACTATTCCCTGTGCATCTCCTTGTAGTCACTTTTTTGTATTTTTCATTTATCGGTACAATCCATTGAATGCTTATACGTCAGAATATATATCACCCAATGCCCCTGTATAAAAGGTTTAGCTTTTATATTTTTGTTTTTGCACTCCTCGGCATCGCAGCCTTTATCGTCAATAAAACATTCAAGGCAGTTGAGATTAAGACTGTCAGGGTCGAAAGACAAAATCTTACCGTCACTGTCACAGCCACTTCCACAGGCACAATAAAGGCTGATGAGGAGGTTAGGCTTACAGCACAGAGGATTGGCAGAATCTCAAAGCTCTATATCAAAGAAGGTAGCCTGGTCAAGGCAGGAGATTTAGTAGCAGAGATTGATCCTGACGAGACGATGTACAATCTCCAGATGGCTCAGGCAGCCTTGCAGAGAATGCAGGCGAGGCTTGATGAACTGAAGGCAGCATATAATCCACTCAGGATAGAGGTTGAGACAACTATTGATAAAGCAAAAGCGAATCTGCAGGAAGCAGAGAAGAGGTTAAAACGGTTTATGGATTTAAGTGCGAAGGGATATATTTCACAAATTGAGGTGGACTCTATGCAGAGAGACCATGATGTTGCAAAGGCAACTTATGAATCTGCACTATCCGGACGTGAGCAGTTGATAGCCCGGGCAGAGGAGATTAAGGCCCAGGAGGCCGCTGTACGAGAGGCAAAGAACTATCTTTCGCTCGCAAGGCTCAATTACGATTATTCGTTTGTAAGCTCTCCACTATCAGGTGTTGTTACATCAGTACCTGTAAAGATTGGAGATACAGCAGCAAAGGGTACCTTGATGGCATCTGTGGTATCCACAGACTCATTATACATAGAGGCATTTATAGACGAGGCAGATATTGCAAAGGTGTCAAAAGGGCAGAGGGTTCATGTATCCATGGATGCATATCCTGACAGGATATTTGAGGGTGAGGTATATATGATTTCCCCGATTGTACTTGGTGGTAAGCAGGAGGCAAGGACATTTGAGGTGAGGGTGATCCTGAATCAAGTTCAGGACAAGGAAAGGGGTATCACCGTAAAACCTGGCATGTCTGCAGATGTAGAGATTATTGTTGATAGTGTGAAGGATAAGCTTGTTGTACCATCACAGGCTATAATAGAAAGATCAGGAGGGAAATTTGTCTTTGTAAAGAGAGGTTCAATCGCAAGGGTTATCCCTGTGAAAACAGGTCTTTATAACTGGAATCTTACTGAGATTGTGTCAGGACTCAAGGAGGGAGATATTGTAGCTACAAATCCTGACACACCTGGGCTTGAAGATAGAGCAAGGGTGAAGGAGAAGTGAAATTCAGAATAACAAAAAACTTGATTTAACCACAGAGAACACAGAGTGCACAGAGAAAAAATATTAAAATTTATGTTTTTAAATCTCTGTGTCTCAGTGCCTCTGTGGTTTATAATTTCCTAATGCCTTGCAAAATCAACATCTGATAGAGCTCAGAAATATAAAAAAATCATATCTACTTCCGAAGATTACGATCAACGTCCTGAAGGGTATTGATATCGAGGTCAAGAGAGGTGAGTTTGTTGCAATCATGGGTCCATCAGGGTCTGGAAAATCCACCCTCCTTAACATTATCGGTTGTCTTGACAGGCCATCATCAGGGACATACCTTCTTGAGAGTGTTGATATATCAGAAAAATCAGACAATGAACTTGCTGAGATAAGGAATAGAAAGATGGGCTTTGTCTTTCAGAACTTTAATCTCCTTCCGAGATTTTCTGCATGGAAGAATGTTGAGCTACCACTCTTATACAGCGGAATACCTGTGAAAGAGAGGAAACAGAGAGCTCTTGATGTTTTGGAGAAGGTAGGATTACAGGAGAGGGCAGAGCACAATCCGAGTGAACTTTCTGGTGGTGAGATGCAGAGGGTGTCAATTGCAAGGGCACTTGTGAATAATCCATCCATAATGCTTGCAGATGAGCCCACAGGCAACCTCGATAGCCGTTCAGGTATTGAGATAATCAAGATTTTTAAGGATTTGCACAGAGAGGGAACCACCATTCTCCTTGTCACGCATGACAAGGAGAATGCAGACAAGGCAGACCGTATTATCAGAATAAAAGACGGGGGGTGTGTCAGTGAATGTAGTTGAGACGCTCAGAATATCCTATGATTCCTTAATGATTAACAAGATACGGTCTATGCTTACCATGCTCGGTGTCATAATCGGCGTGGCTGCAGTCATATTGCTTGTCTCTTTAGGAGAAGGTGCAAGAAGCTATATTCAGAAGGAGTTCGGAGATTTAGGCTCGAATATCCTTGTGGTGGTTCCGGGCAAGACAGCGAAAGAAGGTGGTATGCATATGGGAACATCTGCTGTAAGAAAGCTCCTTTACAGTGATGCTGTTCTCATTGAGAAGCGTTCGAGGAATATACTTCACGCTGTCCCTATTATCCTGGGTACTTCGTGGATAAAATATGGAGGGAAAAGCAGAGACACATATATCGTAGGTGCTAATGAAAATTATTTTGATGTCAGGAACCTGAAGATAGGTATAGGAAGAGGAATTAGTGCCTCTGATGTGGACTCCGCGAGACGGGTGTGCGTTCTTGGCAAGACAGTTAAGAAAGAAATACTGGGGGAAGCGAATCCACTCGGAACGTTTGTAACAATTGGGAATGCAAAATACAGGATTATTGGTATAATGCAGCCAAAAGGCGTTGCCCTTGGCTTTGATATAGATGATGTTGTCTTTATTCCAAATACTGCGGCAAGGGAACTCTTTGATACTGACAGGCTTTTCAACATTACGGTGAAGGTTAAAGGGCCTGATCTTATTCAGGATGCCAAAAGAGAGATAAGGGAACTATTAATCAAAAGGCATGCAAACAAGGAGGACTTTACTATACTCAGCCAGGATGAGATGATTGCTGTAATGGGTAAGATACTGAATATTATGACTGCAGTGCTGGCTGGTATAGCAGCCATATCATTGATCGTTGGTGGTATTGGCATCATGAACATAATGCTTGTTTCTGTCAGGGAGAGGACAAGGGAGATAGGGATCAGAAAAGCCATCGGAGCAAAGAACAGGGATATACTCTTTCAATTTCTGTCCGAAGCAATGACACTGAGTATTATAGGGGGGATCGGAGGCGTCCTGCTGGGTGCAGCTATTGCGTTTACTGCACCATATTTTATGAGCTATTTACCTGCGAAGCTTGCCTGGTGGTCTGTAATCCTTGCATTCTTCTTTTCTGCTGCTGTTGGAATATTCTTCGGGGTTTATCCTGCACGAAAGGCGTCACTCTATGACCCGGTGGTAGCATTGAGGTATGAGTAAACCTTTTTTAGGATTTAAAGAATGAAACTTATATGGTCAAACTTCTGCCTGGACTTTTCTCAAAAGACTTATATCATGGGAATCCTGAATATCACGCCTGATTCTTTTTCTGATGGTGGCCTCTATTTCGACAAGCATGCTGCAATTGAAAGGTCATACAGGATGGTTGAAGAAGGCGCTGATATCATTGATGTTGGAGGTGAATCAACAAGGCCTGGCTCGGAACCCATCACTATCGAAGAAGAGATAAGACGCACGATACCTGTTATCGAGGCAATTGCAAAGGAGATTAATGTCCCCATATCCATTGATACATACAAATCAGAAATTGCAAAAAAGGCACTCGATGCAGGTGCATCCATGGTAAATGACATAAGCGGATTACGGTTTGACCCCATGATGACAGAGGTTGTTTCTGAATACAAGGTCCCTGTGGTAATCATGCATATAAAGGGAAAGCCAAAAGATATGCAGCAGGATCCTGTTTATGAGGCATTGATACCGGAGATAATGGATTATCTCAGGGTCGGTATAAGGTTAGCAATAAGCACAGGAATTTCAGAAGATAAGATAATAATTGACCCCGGTATCGGCTTTGGCAAGACATTTGATCATAACCTTGAGGTAATAAATAACCTGAAAGAATTCACCCTTTTAGAGAAACCAATCCTGATAGGTCCTTCAAGAAAGGCATTCATAGGTAAAATCCTCGGAGATGTACCGGTAACAGAGCGACTTGAAGGCACTTCAGCATCAGTCGCTGTCTCTATCATGAACGGTGCAAATATCATCCGTGTCCATGATGTGAAAGAGATGGCAAGGGTGGTAAAGGTTGTAGATGCCATCAAGAGTGAAAAGGTGTTACAATAGTCAATTAACAATTTACCATTAGCAATGCAAAATTATCATCTCATTTTGACATGATAATTGTCCATTGATAATTTTTACTTAAAAAATACAGGAGGTGACGGATGTTAGGGGAAAACTATTTCTTTACGTCGGAGTCAGTAACAGAGGGACATCCGGATAAGGTTGCGGATCAGATCTCGGATGCAATATTAGACTCGATCATTGCGAAGGATGCCTTTGCAAGGGTCGCTTGTGAGACACTTGTAACAACAGGCCTGGCTTTTGTGGCTGGTGAGATTACAACAAACTGTTATGTTGAGATACCGGATATTGTGAGAGAAACTATAAAAGAGATTGGATATACAAGGGCAAAATATGGTTTTGATTATGAAACATGTGCTGTTATTACCTCTATTCATGGACAGTCCTCTGACATTGCTATGGGTGTTGATATAGGAGGTGCCGGTGACCAGGGTCTGATGTTCGGATTTGCATGTAATGAGACCGAAGAGCTTATGCCTCTTCCCATTTTACTTGCACATAAACTTGCCATGAGATTAGCAGACCTCAGAAAGAAGGATATCCTCGGTTACTTAAGGCCTGACGGTAAGACACAGGTAACCGTTGAGTATAGAGACAGTAAACCGTTTAGAATAGATAGCATTGTCATTTCAGCCCAGCACAGCCCTGAACTAACCCTGAAAGAAATGCGGGAAGATATTATTGAGAAGGTAATAAAGCCGATAGTCCCTGTTGAGCTTCTTGATGAAGAGCATATTCGATATTATGTAAATCCAACAGGCCGTTTTGTTGTAGGAGGTCCAATGGGTGACACAGGGCTTACAGGCAGAAAGATCATTGTTGACAGTTACGGAGGAGTTGGAAGTCATGGTGGAGGCTGCTTCTCTGGAAAAGATCCTACAAAGGTAGACAGGTCAGGTTCCTACATGGCGAGATATATAGCAAAAAATATTGTTGCAGCCGGGATCGCTGACAGGGTTCAAGTACAAATTGCGTATGCCATTGGCGTACCTGAACCTGTATCCGTACTTGCCGAGACATTCAAAACAGGAAAGATACCCTCAGAGGATATAGTAAAAATTATAAGGAAAAACTTTAATCTTACACCAAAGGGTATGATAGATACCCTGAATCTCAGGAGACCAATCTTTAAAAAGACCGCAGTATATGGCCATTTCGGAAGAACTGACCCTGACTTTACATGGGAGAAGACAGATATGGCAGAGACCCTCAAGAAAGAAGCAGGGCTATAAAAAGCACAAGTTAATCAGCCACGGAGAACACAGAGGGCACAGAGAAAAATAAAATTCAAAGTTCAAAATACAGAATTTAGGAAGGATTAAAAAAACAATGGTAAAACACGATATCAAGGACATTAATCTGGCAAAAAGGGGCAAATTACGTATGGAGTGGGCTGCACAGGAGATGCCCGTATTGAGAAAGATTGCAGAACGTTTTAAACGAGAAAACCCCCTGAAGGGTTTTAGAATATCTGCATGCCTTCATGTCACAACAGAGACAGCAACCCTCATGGAAACCCTGTCAGCAGGTGGTGCAAAGGTCTCCGTTTGTGCTTCTAACCCTTTAAGTACACAGGATGATGTTGCCGCTTCCCTTGTGCAATTTTCTAAGATCCCTGTTTTTGCGATAAAAGGTGAAGATAACAAAACCTATTACAGACATATTCATGATGTCCTTTCATTCAGACCTCATATTACGATGGACGATGGCGCAGACCTCGTTTCCACGCTTCATAAACAGAGGAAAGGATTAAAGGATGTTATAGGCGGTACTGAGGAGACAACAACAGGCGTCATCAGACTTCGGGCAATGGCTGAAAACGGTGTTCTTCAATATCCAATCATAGCAGTCAATGATGCCTATACAAAATTCCTTTTTGATAACCGTTATGGCACAGGTCAGTCTACAATTGATGGCATCATGAGGGCTACCAACAGGCTCATTGCAGGCTCTATCTTTGTTGTATCAGGTTACGGATGGTGTGGAAAAGGCATAGCTATGAGGGCAAAGGGGATGGGTGCAAGGGTTATCATTACAGAGGTAGACCCTTTAAGAGGACTTGAGGCAACAATGGATGGATTCGAGTTAATGCCTATCAGAGAGGCTGCAAAGATAGGAGATATCTTTGTTACAGCAACTGGAGACGTTCATGTGATTTCAAGGGAATGTCTTACCCTGATGAAAGACGGTGCAATCGTGTGTAATTCAGGCCATTTTAATGTTGAGATATCCATAGATGATCTCAAAAAGCTATCCAGGAAGAGAAGGATTATAAGAGACTTCGTCGAAGAATATACCCTCAAGAATAATCGGAGAATCTACCTTCTTGGTGAAGGAAGGCTTATTAATCTGGCTTCTGCAGAAGGACATCCTTCTGCAGTAATGGATATGAGCTTTGCAAACCAGGCCCTTTGTGCCGAGCATATCGTAAAGAATTATAAGGGACTTGAAAAGAAGGTTTATAAGGTACCGGGGGAGATTGATAAAGAGATTGCGCGACTCAAGCTCAAGGCAATGGGTATCAAAATAGATACATTGAGCAGGGAACAGAAAAAATATCTTACGAGCTGGGAGAGAGGGACATAACAATGAAGGGTAGAGTAGTCTCTATCAATATCAGCACCAAAAAGAGTGTACGGAAGAAGCCTATCAAAGAGGCTGAGATAAAGACAGATTTTGGCATCGAGGGCGATGCGCATGCTTCCTCTCAATGGCACAGGCAGGTGAGCCTTTTAGCGCTTGAAAGTATTCAAAAGATGCAGGCCCTGGGCCTTAAGGTAAATCCTGGTGATTTTGCAGAGAATATAACAACGGAAGGGATTGACCTGCTTAAACTCCCTCTTGGCACAAAGATGACCATTGGAAAGGATATTGAGGTTGAGGTAAGCCAGATAGGCAAGGAATGCCATACGCGATGTAGTATTTACTACCAGGCAGGGGATTGTATTATGCCAAAAGAAGGAATCTTTGTGAAGGTTCTCAAGGGCGGCAAGATTAAGGAAGGAGACCCGATCATAGTAGGATGATAACTGTTGCTGTGTTAACCATAAGTGATAAGGGAGCAAGAGGTGAGCGTGAAGACATGAGTGGACCCATGATGAAAGATATGTTGCAAGGAATAGGCGCTGAAGTTAAGTACTATGAGATCCTTCCTGATGAAAAGGAACTGATAAAAGAGAAACTTATTGAGTACTCCGGAAAGGCTGACCTCATCCTCACAACAGGGGGGACAGGGCTTGCCCCCCGGGATGTTACACCAGATGCAACTCTTGAGATTATCGATAGAGAAATACCTGGCATCGCAGAGATTATGCGATTAGAAGGTTACAAAAAGACAAACAGGTCTGTACTTTCAAGAGCAGTTGCAGGTGTAAAAGGAGAGTCGTTGATTATTAACCTTCCCGGAAGCCCAAAGGCGGTACAAGAAAACCTCGATGTTATATTAGGTGTCATACCCCATGCCATAGAAAAGATAAAAGGAGACCCTTCAGAATGTGCCCGTTAGCAATTGTAAATTACTCCTTTATTTTTCAGTCATTCCGACTTGTTCGGAATCCTTCTTTAGCCCTCCTTAATAAGGGATTGTTTCTAAGAAAGATTCCCGACAAGCGAGAATGACAGCCAGACTGTATGAAAGATATTTCTTTTCCACTTGCCTTTCTTGCTGGTATTCTTTCATTCCTATCACCCTGCGTCCTGCCGTTAATCCCTTCTTACGTATCATTTATAACTGGCATTTCGTTTAAGGACCTTACAGTTGGGACAGACAGAAAAAGGATAAGATATCTTACCATTACACATTCCCTCATATTCATATCTGGTTTCTCATCTGTATTCATTGTACTTGGTATATCATCATCTGCAATAGGAAGGCTTCTGTTTGATTACCAGGACTTTTTAAGAATAATCGGTGGTATCCTTGTTATTATCCTCGGACTTTTCGTAGCTAATTTTCTGAATTTCGATTTCCTCATGAGGGAAAAGCGGTTTCACATCAGTGGCAGGCCAGCAGGTTATATCGGGTCATTTCTTGTCGGAATGGCCTTTGCAGCAGGATGGTCACCGTGTATCGGCCCTATACTCGGGACTATTCTTCTTTATAGTGGTTCAAAGGCGTCTGCTATCTATGGATTCTGGCTCCTTTTAATATATTCACTTGGTTTTGCAATACCCTTTTTCTTATCAGCTATTGCAATTAATTCTTTTCTGATATATTCAACAAGGCTTGCCAAACATTTACGGTGGATTATGGTCTTGAGTGGAATCATCCTGATTATCTTTGGCATTATGCTTCTGAGTAATAAGGTGCGTCAACTGTCGTTGCTCCTGCTTGATTTCGGGATAAAGTTTTAATCCTTTTTATCCTTTCCTGTACTTCGAAAGCTCCTTCTGAAGTTTCTCTATCTCTCTCTTCAGTTCAGCCATCCTGAGTTCCCTTCCCACAGCCATTTGATAAAACTCCTCAAGCTCTTTGACCCTTTTGTTAATCTCTTGTTCCATTTTCTTATGCTTGGTGATGTCTGACATAATACCATTAAGCCCCACGACACGCCCATCCGCATCCTTCTCCCACGAGAATCGATCATTCACCCATCTCAGCTCACCGTCTTTTCTGGTAATTCTGTACTCAACAACAGAATCTCTGCCAAGCAGATATGCTTCCTTAAATGCCTGCAAGACCCTTCCCTTGTCATCGGGATAAATCGTTTCTTGCCACAACATAGGTTTTCCCAGCCATTCTTCCACTGTGTAACCATAGAAATCCTCAACCGCCTTATTCACAAATGTAGCCACTAACGTCACTGGATCGGCTCTGTAAATCAACTCTTTCAAGCTCTCCGTAAGTGTGCGATACTCTCGCTCACTCTTCTCCAGTGCCTCCTCCGCTTTCTTGCTTTAGGTGATGTCTCGTGCTGTAGATAATGCTCCGATAACATTCCCGCTTGAATCCTTGAGAACACGGCACCACCACACAAGAAGGCGTTTCTCACCATCTTTTCGCCTCTGCCAGCTCTCAACATAAATAACATCTTCGCTTCCTTTGAATAAGGGTTCGACAATACTGTAGGTCTTCTGCTCACCCTCAAAATAGAAATCTGCCTCTTTACCTATTACATCATTACCAAAGAATTCATAACCTGCTTTATTTGCCCATGTGTATACCTTATTGTTGTCAACTTCCATGATAATGTCAGGAACGGATGCAAGTATTGCTTCATAGATTAAAGATAAAGACCGAAGCGCCTCCTCCGACTGCTTGTACTTATTTTCTGCATCTTTCAATTCAGCTACCTGTTGACGCAGAATTTCTAATTCTTCAATAAGCTGTTTTTTGGTCTTGTTCTTATCTTTCATCTAAAAAATCCATATTCTTATTGAAATTATTGAAGAACAAAAACCGCTGTTAAGGTTGAAGAAGTGAGTGAGTGAGTGAGTAAGTGAGTGCAATTTTTCTGCAAGGGCCATTTTTGCCTCCATCAATAAATGCAGAAGCATACCCCTGATTCCAGACTTTAATATCTATATCTATAAAAACTATCACATATTTTGTGCTTCTTGTCAAGCTCAGTAAACAGCACTACTCAGCCAGATGCCCTTTTACTTATACTTACTAATGTGGTCATAAGTAAACCTAAGTGTTGCATAAACAGAATTATATTTAATCTGTCATTCCCGCAGTCCTTAAGCGGGAATCCACCCTTCGACAAGCTCAGGGTGACATTTGTCATGGTGAGCCTGTCGAACCATGGATGCCCGATTAAAAATTTCGGGCATGACGAAAATATTACAGTCAGGAGTCAACTCATGGTGGACTTTAAAACTTACGTTATTATTTGGCTCAAATGTGCTTCTGTCTTGCATTTGCAGATCTCTTTTAGCAATATTTATGCAACTGGTGAATAAAGCCTCCTTAATGTCATTCCCGCTCTACGAGTCGTAGACCGAACAAATCGGAGTGACAGATTATACATTTTCATTCTCCCTTGTGAGCCAAAGGCTCATGTTGATTCCTGCGAAAGCAGGAATACACCCTTCGACTGGCTTAAGGTGACAGTTGTCATGGTGAGCCTGTCGAACCATGGATTCCCGCTCAACAGACTGCGGGAATGACGGACAAGGATTATCTTCATTTTCCTTTGTGAGCCAATGCTCGTGAGGGTTTGACCCGAAAATACCCCTCTTTGGTAAAGAGGAGAAACAGTACCATTGACCGATTTTCTTTATATCAACTGGTCTTTATCTTCACTGACTCTTTTAATCTTCCTCGGCTTTGTAAGTCTTGCAAGTTTCTTGTCCATATGAATGAGTTTTGTAAGTTTGAGGGTCTTTTCCTTTTCTTTATCTGTCAGAAGTTCATATAACTCAATCACGTCATAATCATCCTTTGGTCCTCCTGCTTTCAGTTTCATGGCAATAAGGTATGGCTTGGGCAGGAGATTAATCGGTATTTTCTTTTCAGGTTCAGACGATAATAAACCTTCCAGTTCCCATTTATAACGTGCAATGATTATATCTATCCTTGGAACTATGCCCTTAGGGTCTTTAATATAAATAATTTCATGCTGAAAGGGATCATGAATATCAGGGCTTTGTGGAAAATATTCCACTTTAGCGCCTTTTTGGTGGAAATGTTTCTTCAAAAATTGAGATAAGTCTTTGCCGAAACTATCGTACGGACTGCCAACGCAGAGTGTGTCAATATCTTTGGTAGTCCTCTCAATTCCATGAGCAATAACCGCATAACCACCAATAAGTGCGATTACTGTGTCTTTATATTGTGTTTCAGATGAGAATTTATTTATAAGGTCTTTTAACTCGTTCAGCGTATCTAATATAGGCTTCACCTTCGGTTATATCCTCCCTTTTTGCCCTCATTTTTACAAACTCATTAAAAAGAAACTCCATTTCCTGAATCCTTTTATCAGGCGTCAGAGCAAGAAACTCCTTCTTCATCTCTTTTCTTTTCTGCTCCATTATTCCCATTGATGCACTCCTTTCAGTGGAAATACTCTTACCCCTTCTCTAATGGTCTGTATTTTATCACAACAGAATATTCCGGATTCTGCTTTTGTTTCAATGCTTTTTCTGTTTCTGTTCATACATCATTTTGTCTGCCTGAGATAGCAGTTCATCAAGGGAGCAAGGATTATCAGGATCGTAATGTGTAATACCCACACTCAATGAAAGCCTGTATCTTCGTTCTCCTCTTGCATTATAGTTATCTATGTTTGCATTCAGGCGAGCAGTGAGTATCTCTGCACTCTCATCATAAGCTTCCATGACAAGAATCACAAATTCGTCTCCTCCAATGCGAGCAATGATGTCTGATTCCCGAAAGGTTTCTTTGAGAAGCTTTGCAATATCGCTTAAGGCAAGGTCACCCTCTTTGTGGCCAAGGTTATCATTAATCCATTTTAAACCATCCAGATCGGCAAAAAGGAGCAACATGCACCTTTTCATCCTTTCAGCTATCCTTAACTGTTGTTCCGCAAGGGTCATAAATCCTCTCCTGTTTAAGAGACCTGTAAGCTCGTCATGAAGTGACATAACCTGCAATTTTTCCTCCATGCGTTTACGCTCGGTAACATCATGAGCCAGACCTTCAACTCCAACCACATTTCCTTTGTTATCAAGTACGGGAAATTCAGAAACTTCTAATCTATGGATGCTTCCGTCTTTATGGTATATTTCGACTTCATAAGGAGGCTGCTGTATACCCTTGATACTCAGTTCTGTATGATGTATCACTTCTTTGTTAATGGGGTTGTCAGTTAAATATTCCGTGAAATGTGTAAGGAACTCTTCTTGAGAATATCCGAGTACATCAGTTATTGAGGGACTAAGATATGTAAAAACCCCATCAGTGTTATGCCGATAAAAAAAGTGTTCCTGTCTAAGATTCTCAACAAACCGTCTGTATTTTATTTCGCTCTCCTTCAGCATCCATTCAATCTGCTTTCGTTTGGTTATATCCCTGACAATGCCGATGGCATTCCATTTTTCATTCAATTTCACTGATGAAAGTGAAAGTTCAATCGGAAACTCAATTCCACCTTTTCTCAATCCAGTGAGTTCTATTGTTCTTCCAACAGCTTGTCCTTTACCTGTAGCTCTGAATGTCTCCATCCCTTTCCGGAATGCCTCATGGTAGCCCGGAGGCACAAGAACAACATGAAGTTCCTTGCCGATAACTTCATCCTCCTTATATCCGAATATCTTTTCTGCTGCTTTGTTCCAGTATGTGACATCTCCATTGTCATCCATCATGATAATGGCATCCTTTGCTGCACTGCTGACCGCCCTGAATTTTTCCTCTGATTTTTCCAGCTCCTCCAGCATTCTGTTCATCTCATCTGACAGGTGAGACAATTAATCTTTCCCCTCAACCGTTATGCGTTTTGAAAGATCTCCGCTCGTACCAATTTCTCTTGCATGCTTACTGAGTTTCATCAGCCGGGATAAGACTTTTTTCTCTAACATGAAAATTGTAATGGCTCCGAGAATCAAATTTGCGATAAGTATAAGGATAATGAAATCACGCACTGTTTCCTGCCCCTGTTTAAAGATAGCTCTCTTGACAAGAAGCTTCACGATAAGTGCTGGTTTCCCGTATATATCTTTCAGAATAGTATATCCGCTGACAATATCAGAACTTAGAGGTTTTACTTGTATCGGTGTTTTATCAGAGAGCAGGGGAATTGCTGACAGGCAATCCCGGGGCATGTTCATATCATCAATACGATGTACAGAAAGTGTGTAATGAGCTTCTTCGGTCAGCTTCTGGATTTCGACATCATCAATATACCTCCCAAAAATGAGTGTGCCACGGACAGGTCCTTTGCCTTCGCTTGTAAGGATAGGGCGTGAGGTAATGATAATAGGTCCTTCCGGCAATAAAATAATTCCTGAATGTTTGCTTTCAGCATCAGGATGCCGGAGAAGGATACCCCCGGTTGAGATATGTTTCTGAATACTCTGTGGAACAGGTACCTCTTTTTCATTCTGAAGATCAAATGCCTTGCTGAAGACAATCCTGCCTGAAGAGCGGATAAATAGCATAAGGTTTATTTTCAGTTCACTGAATGTCTTATCAGTGGGATTTGCCTTGATAAATTCCTGATTGTTTGTCTCGATAAAAGAATATGTTTCATCCCAGTTAGCCCAGTCGCCTGTCTTGCTGTCCTGTGCAGATATGATCCCGGATAATGTTTTCAGAACAAGTTCGACATGATCACAGGTATTCTGCTCCTCAAGTGAGGCATAACTTTTCAGAAAAACGGTTCTTGAAATAGCATATAAGACAACAAGGAGGATTACGCTTGCTACACCAAGCAGTATCAGTGTTTTCTTCCGCAGTGTCATATTTTTTTTCTTAAGCAGTAAAAATATCTAAAGGACGTGACATTAGCTTGTAATTTTTTAATTATACCACATGATCTAAGTGTTTCTGAGTATAAAGTCAGTTATGCTGTCATGCTGGACTTGATCCGGTATCCACCCTTCGACAGGCTCAGGGTGACAAAACCACAATGTGTTGTGTACTGTGTCACCCTGAGCGTTCGACTGATCTCACGCCGAGTGTTCGGCTGAGCTCACCCTGAGCCTGTCGAAGGGTGCATAACTTGTTGTGGGTTTGTTGACATAGTTTCATATAACTTCTTATAATTTAAAAGGTTTTTTTAATTTTGTTTTTCTGTTTCCTTTCAGCTTTTGCTAAGGAGTTCATAAGTAAGGCCACATTGTCTGTCATTCCAGCTTGTCTGGAATCCTTCTGATTCCCCCTTAACAAAGGGGGATTAAGGGGGTTGTTCAAAGAAAGATGCTGGACCGATCCTCGACAAGGCGAGGACAAGAGCCAGCATGACAGAATGGTTACACGAATGTGACTTTACTTGTTTGTGGTCTTATTAGTAACTTTGAACTTGAAACTTTGAACTTGAAACTTTTATATGTGCGCCTGTAGCTCAGTAGGACAGAGCAACTGCCTTCTAAGCAGTGGGTCAGGGGTTCGAATCCCTTCAGGCGCGCCATGAAAATTCCACTTTGCGGAATTTTCAGTTATTAGAGGCTCTTGCAAAAGTCTTTTTTCTGTCACCCTGAACTTGTTTCAGGGTCTCATAACCTATTGATTTTATTAGATGCTGAAATAAGCATGCCCTGAAGAGATTCTGAACCAAGTTCAGAATGACACTTTCAGGGTT
>VGWY01000033.1 GCA_016873575.1 Nitrospira sp.
GGATAGGTGCATCTGATTTCCTTGCAAAAGGTCAAAGTACGTTTATGGTCGAAATGATAGAGGTAGCGAATATAGCACATAATGCAACGGATAAAAGCCTTATATTACTGGATGAGGTAGGAAGAGGTACAAGCACCTTTGATGGAATAAGCATAGCATGGTCAGTCGCCGAATATATTCTGAACGAGATAAAAGCAAGAACACTCTTTGCAACTCATTATAACGAGCTGACAGAACTTACACTCATCCACAATGGTGTGAGAAATTACAATGTAGCCGTTAAGGAGTGGGGCGATGAGATTATCTTTCTCAGGAAGATAGAAAAGGGATCAGCAGACAAGAGTTATGGCATACAGGTTGCGCGATTGGCAGGACTGCCAGACGGAATTATTCAGAGGGCAAAAGAGGTGCTTGCCAATCTTGAGAAAGAGGAGCTCAATGAAACAGGGAGGCCAAGGTTTTCAGATAGAAAGATGCGGAAAGGAGCATTTCAGCTTGATCTCTTCTCTCCTGTGACTGAATCGGTTGCTACAGAGATCGTCAATCTTGATATAAAAAGACTGGAACCAGAAGACGCACTCAAAAAGATTATCGAACTGAAAATGAAGTTGACAAAAAATAGAAACCTGTGATAAGAAATCTCAATTTAAGAAAATTTCAAAAGGAGGAAATGATGAATCCGGATGACCTCAAGTACCACAAAGAACACACATGGGTTAAGGTATCAGGCAGAAAGGCTACCATTGGCATAACTGCATATGCACAGGATGCACTCGGCGACATCGTTTACATTGACCTTCCAGAGGTTGATATTGATATAGAAGCCAATAGCGAGATTGGCGAGATCGAATCAACCAAAGCAACTTCATCATTAATATCACCTCTGAGTGGAAGAGTTATAGAAGTGAATGAAGACCTTTCAGAGTCTCCAGAGATAATAAATGATGATCCTTATGGAAAAGGATGGATCGCTATTCTTGAAATTGATGATGTGTCAGAACTTGATGACCTGATGGATGTTTCTGAATATGAGAAATATGTTGAAGAGGAAGTCAGGTGAAATTAGCCATCCTCGGTACAGGTCCCGGGGGATATGTTGCAGCGATCAAAGCTGCGCAATTAGGTGCACAGGTAACAGTCATTGAAGAAACCGAGGTTGGCGGAACATGTCTTAACAGAGGTTGCATCCCTTCAAAAGCCCTTGTCACATCTGCAGAGGTTTTTGCAAAAGCAAAAGAATTAAAGGAATTCGGTATTGAACTCAAGGGTGAAATAATCCCGAATCTTTCCCGGATCGTCGAACGAAAGAACAAGATAGTCAATACACTGGTAAAGGGTATAAAAAACCTCTTCAAAAGCTGGAATATAACATTAAAAGAAGGACGCGGGGTACTCTTATCTCCTCATAGCATAGAAGTTATATCAAAAGATGGCTCAAAGGAAATTGTTGCGGCAGATAACATTATCATTGCCACAGGTTCAAGGCCATCTCATATCCCGACATTCCCAATGGACGGGGAAAAAATAATCTCAAGTGATGATGCCCTTAACCTCACAGATATTCCCCGAACACTTCTGATTGTAGGGGCTGGTGCAATTGGTTGCGAATTTGCATGTATTTATAAAAAACTTGGTTCGGATGTCACGATGGTCGAAATGCTTCCGAGGGCAATAGCCACAGAGGATCTCGAGATATCTGAACTTTTTGAAAAAGAGCTGAAGAAAAAAAAGGTAAAACTCTATACACATGTTCAGATCGAAAAGATAGAGATAAAAAGTGATGGTGTCCATGCCTTTTTGTCAGACGGGAAAGAGATTATTACAGAAAAAGTGCTTGTATCGATCGGCAGGATGTTCAATAGTGACGGTATCGGACTCGAAGCAATTGGTATACAAAAGGGTAGACGTGGCGAGATTATCGTCAATGAAAAGATGGAGACAAATATTCCTCATGTATATGCTATCGGTGATGTTATTGGTGGCATACTCCTTGCCCATGTTGCTTCAAGAGAAGGGATAACAGCAGCACGGAATGTTATGGGTAGTGATGAAAAAATTGATTACACTGTTGTCCCGGCCTGTATCTTTACATCACCTGAAATTGCATCTGTTGGACTCAGGGAATACCAGGCAGTAGAGAAGGGAATTAAGGTGAAGACAGGCCATTTTCAATTCAGGGCACTTGGCAAGGCTCATGCGATGGGAGAGATTACAGGTTTCGTTAAGATCGTTGCTGATAGTGACTCTGATAAAATCCTGGGCGCACATATTATAGGCCACCATGCCTCTGACCTTATTCACGAAGCAGCCCTCGCCATAAAAAATGGGCTTACGATAAAGGATATTTCAGGAATGATTCATGCCCATCCTACCCTCGCAGAAGGTATAATGGAAGCAGCAGAGGATATTTATGGGGAAGCGATACATGTACCAAAAAAATAATAAGCTTGTCCCCAAAATACCCCTCACCCTAACCCTCTCCCACAAGGGGCGAGGGAACTGTATCTTATATCACCCCTCCCTTAATGAGAAACTCTCTACTATCTCCCCTCCCTCGATGGGAGACCATCTACTGTCTCCCCTCCCTCGATGGGAGGGGTTGGGGAGGGTGTTATACTTTTATGTCCTTTGTGAGCCAAGGGCTCATGAGGGTTTAAGAGTAATAAGCCTTGTTACTTGTTACGCGTTACTAATTTCTAAGGAGGCATAATGAGTGAGATTATAGACATATTTGCACGGGAGGTTTTAGATTCCAGGGGCAACCCGACGGTCGAGGTGGAAGTATTTTTGGAAAGTGGAATCATTGGCAGAGCGATTGTCCCCTCAGGAGCTTCAACGGGTGAACGAGAGGCGCTGGAATTGAGAGACGGTGATAAAAAAAGATTCCTTGGTAAAGGGGTCTTAAAGGCAGTTAAAAATGTCATGAAAATGATTGCACCACGATTAAGGGGAATGAATTCCGAAGACCAGATCCTTATTGATACTACCATGATAGAACTTGATGGTACAGAAAACAAGAGCAAACTTGGTGCAAATGCTATGCTCGGTGTCTCGATGGCTGTTTGCAAGGCAACTGCCTTGGAAACAGGGCTGCCCTTGTATAGATACATTGGGGGATGTAATGCAAAAGAGCTTCCTGTACCGATGATGAATATCCTCAATGGAGGAGCCCATGCTGACAATAATCTTGACATACAGGAGTTCATGATCATGCCAGCAGGGCTGAGCAATTTTGCAAGCGCCCTCAGGGCAGGAGCAGAGATATTCCACACCTTGAAAGGAATACTCAAGAAAAATGGATTTTCTACTGGAGTGGGAGACGAAGGAGGTTTTGCCCCAAATCTATCGAAGAATGAAGAAGCCATGACCCTGATCATACAGGCTATTGAAATGGCTGGTTATGTTCCTGGAAAAGACATCTATCTTGCCCTTGATGTTGCTGCATCAGAGCTATACGACAATAGCTCTTACCGGTTTGAAGGTAAAAATGTTTCATCAGATGACATGATCTCATATTACGAAGATATGATATCCAGATATCCTTTCCTCTCGATTGAAGATGGCCTTTCAGAAAATGACTGGGATGGATGGAAGCAATTGACACAGAGGCTTGGCAAAAAGGTTCAGCTTGTTGGTGATGATATATTTGTTACAAACACAAACATCATACAAAAGGGAATAGAACTGGGAATCGCAAATTCCGTACTGATCAAATTGAACCAGATAGGCACCATAACAGAGACGCTTGATGCCATAGAGATGGCTAAAAAGGCAGGGTATACTGCTGTCATCTCACACAGATCTGGAGAAACAGAGGATACAACAATTGCAGATCTATCAGTTGCCTGCAATACTGGTTTTATCAAGACAGGCTCTCTTGCTAGGAGCGAACGGGTAGCAAAATATAACAGACTTTTGAGAATCGAGGAGGAACTATCAGACTCTGCTCTATACAAAGGGAAAGAATCGTTTTATAATTTAAGATAATGGGCGGCCCAGAGAATCTTTTACGAAAACAGGTTGTTTCAGAGCTTAAAAAAAGAAGGCTCATTTTTTTTACACTCATATTACTGAGCTTTATCTATTTCGGTATTACCCTGTTTTTTGGTGACATGGGCATCCTCAGGTATAGAGAACTCAAAAAGACCAGGACACAAATAGAAACACAGATAAAAGAGATAAAAAAGGAGAACGAGCAACTCGGGTCAGAGGTAAAGTCACTCAAGGAAGAGCCTTTTTATACAGAGAAACACGCCCGCGAAAAATTCGGTATGTCAAAGCCTGACGAGTATATCTTCCAGTATGACAGATAGGCCGCTTTATATCGCCTTTGTCTGGCATATGCATCAGCCATTCTACCGGGACGCCCTGACAGGACTCTACAGACTTCCATGGGTAAGGCTTCACGGTACAAAAGACTATCTTGATATGGTAGAAATCCTCAGGGACTTCCCGGATATAAAACAGACATTCAATTTCACCCCTTCACTCCTCGAACAGATTATGGACTACACAGAAAACGATGCAAAAGACCTGTATCTCGAAGTTACTCTAAAAAAGGCATCTGAACTGAATTCAGAAGAGAAGCTATTCATCCTCGAGAATTTCTTCCTTGCAAACTGGGATCATATGATAAAACCATTCCAGAGATATTATGAACTCCTTGTAAGGAGGGGCTTGCGGCTTATCAAAAGCGACCTTATGCGAAAAATAAAATATTTCAGTGATGGCGATTTTCTTGACCTGCAGGTCCTTTTCAATCTTTGCTGGATAGACCCGCTCTTCAGAAAAAGAGAGCCTTTCCTGAAAATGCTTGTTGAGAAAGGCAAAGACTTTACTGAAGAAGATAAGCAGATGCTCATCTTAAAACAATTCGAGATATTACAAAAGATAATTCCAACCTACAAAGAGATGGCAGGGAAAAGACAGGTTGAACTCACTGTCTCGCCATTCTATCACCCTATCCTTCCACTACTCTGCGATACAAATTCTGCAAAAATTGCCATACCTGATATACCACTTCCTCAGAGAAGATTTGTTCATCCTGAAGATGCAGAAAAACAGATACGGATGGGCCTGGATTATTTCGAGAAACTTTTTGGATACAAACCTGACGGGATGTGGCCTTCTGAGGGATCAGTGAGTGAAGAGGCTGTAAGAATAGCAGCAAAAGAGGGGATACAATGGATTGGAACTGATGAGGAGATCCTTTCAAATTCAATTGGAAAAAGACTTCGGGATAGCGCAGGGAACATCGTGGAACCAGGGATCTTCTACAGACCATATATGTTTGATAATGTTTCAATCATCTTCAGGGATCATCAGATGTCTGATCTCATTGGTTTTGTTTATTCAGGCTGGGATTCGAAAAAGGCAGCAGAGGATTTCATCAACAAGCTTATTCAGGTATGGGCCCATATGCCAAAAGACAGGCCACATCTCATACCAATTATACTCGATGGAGAAAATGCATGGGAATATTACAAAAATGATGGACATGATTTCTTCCGGTATCTCTATGAAGGTTTGTCCAGTGAGGAAAGGTTAAAGACGGTCACGGTCTCGGAATACCTTTTTGAGCATGACAGGGGTGAACCTCTGCACAGGCTTCATGCAGGTTCATGGATTTATGCAAATTTTAGAGTATGGATCGGCCATGAGGAGGACAATAGAGCGTGGGACTACCTTTCAGAAACACGGAATGACCTTGAGACATTTCAGAAGATGAACCCTGATAAAAATGTATTAGAGGCATGGAAGGCATTATATGTTGCTGAGGGAAGTGACTGGAACTGGTGGTATGGGGATGAACATGTGACAGAGAACCAGAAGGATTTTGACGAACTTTTCAGATTAAATCTTATAAAGATTTATAAAGAGATGGGGAAAGAGGTTCCACAGCATTTATTTATACCTATACACAGAGAAGAACGGAGTGTATCTCCAACAATAACAATACGGGGATTTATAGAGCCCAAAATTGATGGCATGGTAACAAGCTATTTTGAATGGTATCAGGGCGCTCTTATGGATGTAAAAAAATCTGGTGGCAGCATGCACAAGGCGGAAAGTATCTTATCCAGTCTCTATTATGGCTTTAACAAAGATAACCTTTTCCTGAGGATGGACTTTTCGATTCCATTCAGTGAACTCCCTGATAATACAAAAATTTCTATCACGACAATAAAACCTTCACCATGTAAGATTATTGTCTCAATCAAACCTTTCTTATCCTATGCAGAACTCCTCAGAAAGACCGATGGAGACTGGGAAAAAATAAAAGATATTCCCGATGTTGCTATGCAGGATATCTTCGAAATAGGTATCCCATTCTGTGACTTAAATGCCAAAGAAAAGGACGAAATGGATTTATGTGTTTCAATTATAAAGAATGGGGAAGAGTTAGAACGGTGTCCATGGAGAGGCTACATCTCACTCATAGTGCCAACGCCTGATTTTGAGAAGATGATGTGGCACTAACAAGACAGTAGTCAGCAGACAGTAGTCAGCATATGAAAGCCTTAATACAGCGTGTTTCAGAGGCTAAGGTTGATATAAAGGGAAATGCTGTTTCTAAAATTGGTAAAGGTCTTCTCGTATTTCTTGGTGTCGAGAAAGGCGACACCGAAACAGACCTCGAATACCTCGTTAAAAAAATCCCAAATCTCAGGATATTTGAAGACGATCAGAAGAAAATGAACCTTTCTGTACAGGATATCAAAAGTGAAATTCTCGTCATATCGCAATTTACCTTATCTGCCGACTGTAAAAAAGGTAATCGCCCTTCATTCGACAGTGCTGAAGAACCGGTAAGAGCTAAGGAGATGTATTTGAAATTTATCAATAAACTCAGAGCAAATGGCATCAAGGTAGCTACAGGCGAATTTGGTGCCTTAATGCAGGTACATCTGGTTAATGATGGGCCAGTAACAATAATGCTGGACTCGAAAAGATGAATAACTCCAAATAGGTTATAAACAATGACTGTCAAAGAGGCAATTCAATTAGCACTCAAGCATTATCAGGCAGGAAATTTACAGCAGGCAGAATATATCTATAGAGAAATATTAAAAGTTCAACCTGACAATGTTGTTGCATATTGTAATCTTGGGGTTGCCCTTCGAGAGAAAGGACTGCTTGACGAAGCCATAATCTGTTTTCAAAAGGCATTAAAGATTGATCCAAATCTTGCTGATGTGCATTGTAATCTGGGAAGTGCCCTTCAAGAGAAAGGTCAGCTTGACGAAGCCATAACCTGTTATCAAAAGGCATTAAAGATTAATCCAAATCAGGTCGATGCATATAATAATCTTGGGGTTGCCCTTCGAGAGAAAGGACTGCTTGACGAAGCCATAATCTGTTTTCAAAAGGCATTAAAGATTGATCCAAATCTTGCTGATGTGCATTGTAATCTGGGAAGTGCCCTTCGAGAGAAAGGACTGCTTGACGAAGCCATAACCTGTTATCAAAAGGCATTAAAGATTGATCCAAATCTTGCTGATGTGCATTGTAATCTGGGGAGAGCCCTTCAAAAGAAAGGTCAGCTTGACGAAGCCATAACCTGTTATCAAAAGGCATTAAAGATTAATCCAAATCAGGTCGATGCATATAATAATCTTGGGGTTGCCCTTCGAGAGAAAGGTCAGCTTGACGAAGCCATAACCTGTTATCAAAAGGCATTAAAGATTAATCCAAACTTTGATCTGGCATATAATAATCTGGGAGGTGCCATTCAAGAGAAAGGTCAGCTTGACGAAGCCATAACCTGTTATCAAAAGGCATTAAAGATTAATCCAAACTTTGATCTGGCATATAATAATCTGGGAGGTGCCATTCAAGAGAAAGGTCAGCTTGACGAAGCCATAACCTGTTATCAAAAGGCATTAAAGATTAATCCAAACTTTGATCTGGCATATAATAATCTGGGAGGTGCCATTCAAGAGAAAGGTCAGCTTGACGAAGCCATAACCTGTTATCAAAAAGCCCTTCATCTTAACCCAAACTATGCTGATGCACACTGGAATATGTCACTTACACTCTTATTGTCGGGTAATTTCAAGCAAGCATGGAAAGAATATGAGTGGCGTTGGAAAACAAAAGATTTTATTCCTTATCAGCGTAATTTTTCTCAAACCATTTGGAATGGGTCTGATATTAAAGGACTTACTATTTTACTTCATGCTGAACAGGGATTAGGAGATGCTATTCAGTTCATCCGTTACGCCCCTCTGGTTGCACAAAGTGGGGCAAAGGTAATCGTTGAGTGCCCAAAAGAATTAACATCATTAATAGAAAATGTTGAAGGTATACATCAGGTTGTAGCATATGGTAAACAACTACCTGAATTCGATTTGCACTGCCCTCTTTTGAGTTTACCTTTAATTTTCAATACAACGATAGAGAGTATTCCTGCAAAGATACCTTATATTACTTTGAACTCTTTGTTAATGCAAAAATGGCGGGACAAAGTTTGTAATGATAATTCTAAGTTAAAAATTGGTTTAGTATGGTCAGGAAATCCAAAACACAAAAAAGACCACTATCGTTCCTTATCACTTGAAACATTTTCACCACTTGCTGAATTTAATAAAGTTACATTTTACAGTCTACAGAAAGGAGAGGCAGCAAAACAGACAGATAATCCTCCGAAAGGTATGAGGCTTATTGATTATACAGATGAGATTAATGATTTTTCTGATACTGCTGCATTCACAGAGAATCTTGATTTAGTTATTTCTGTAGATACTGCTATAGTTCATTTAGCAGGTGCAATGGGTAAACCTGTCTGGACATTACTTCCTTTTGTTCCAGACTGGAGATGGATGCTAAATCGTGGAGACAGTCCGTGGTATCCAACAATGAGACTTTTTCGTCAACCTTCACCTGGGGATTGGAAATCAGTGATATCAAAAGTTTCAGTTGAACTGCAAAAGAAAATCAGAATGGAAGATACAGTCATTCAAACTTGACATAAGGATTGATAGGACGAAGTTGTTAAGTGAAGAATGAAGACCCCTTTCCCATAGGTACACATTGACAGCCTTTTAAGAATGATATATTATATATATATGCTATACATTATATTGGAGGTAAATTGATGTCAACCCAGATGATTATAAGAATAGACCCTGAAGTTAAGGATAGGCTGAATAAACTTGCCAGGGTAGAAGGTAAAACAACAAGCAAGATGGTAAGAGAACTCATTGAAGACTATATAAAAGAGCGTGATATCAGTGCCTATATTGATGATCTATGGAATAGAATCGGGGAAAAATTAAGGGCCAAGGGCATAAAGTCCAGGGATATTGACGAGGCAATTAAAGCGGTAAGGAAAAAATAAGGATGAGGGTTGTTATTGACACAAATATCTTTGTGTCATCCTTTTTTGGTGGAAACCCCCTGAGGATTATTGACCTGTGGAGAAAGGAAAAAATAACCCTTTGTCTTTCAAAAGATATCCTTGATGAATATGTTGAGGTTCTGCAGGGGATTGGCCTACAGGGTGAAGCTGAGATTGAAGAGCTTCTTTGTCTTTTTGCCAAAGGTTTTAACATACTCTTTACCACAAAAACACCAACAATAAGGGCTGTTAAATCTGACCCTGATGATGATAAATTTATAGAGTGTGCGTTGACGTTAAAAGCAGAGGTCATTATAACAGGTGACAGGGCAATAGCAGGTATAGGAGAATATATGGGGATTAAGATATTCACACCTCAGCAGTTCTTGAAAAATTATAAAATTATCTGAAACAAAGGGTAGAATATCCCGAATGAGCAAAGAATCATCCTTCACTGTTCATGACCTGCCAAAACAAGAAAGGCCAAGAGAAAGGCTTCAAAGATTTGGCCCGGAGGCACTCTCAGCCCAGGAGCTTTTAGCATTGGTTATAGGACGGGGGACTCCTGGTAAATCCGTAGTGAACATAGCTCAAGAATTATTAGTAAAGTTTGGCAATATCAAGGCAATAAGTGAGGCAACAATTGAAGAACTTTCAAAGATTAAAGGTATTGGATTAGCCAAAGCAGCCCAGATAAAAGCCAGTTTTGAACTGGGTAAGAGGCAAGAATTGGAGATAGAACTGGATGATCTTGACATAAAGAAACCGCAGGATGTGGTTAAAGCAATACGGGCACGTATTCAGGATAAGGCAAAGGAACATTTCAAGCTCATTCTCTTAAATACCCGCAATAAAATCATTGGTATTTCTACTGTTTCTATCGGTACACTGAATACCAGCCTGGTACATCCAAGAGAGGTATTTAAGGATGCAATTATGCATAATGCTGCTTCCGTAGTGTTAGCCCACAATCACCCTTCTGGCGACACTGAACCTTCAGAGAACGATTTAACAATTACAAAAAGATTGGCAGAAGCTGGAAAAATCTTAGGAATCGAGGTCTTAGACCATATCATTGTCACGAAAGCTGGATTTTTCAGTTTTAAGGAGAAAGGGTTGTTATAGAACAATAGAATAACTGAGTGGTAAGGGCAGAGGTGTCCATTATGTATTGGCGTGAAGTCGGTTGTCATTTTGATAGGGGGTGGATGAAACCATGGCAAAAGAGGATTTGAAGGAACAGATAAAGCTTATTGTGAATGCTAAGCACTGGGATCCATTTCAGGTAATCGGGATTCATATCATTGAGATAGACGGAAGGAAGGCAGTTGCTATCCGTGCGTTCTTACCGGAAGCTGAACAAGCTTGGGTTGTAAAAGAGCCAACGGACAGCAGTCAGCGTTCAGCAGTCAGAAATCAGAAATTAGAAGGCAAAAAGCAGAAGGCAGGAGACAGAAGGCAAAAAGCAGAAGGCAGTGAGCAGAAGATAGCATTCAGAAATGAGGAATCAGAAAAGGCATATCCGATGCAAAAAATCCATAAGGCTGGGTTCTTTGATGCTGAAATTGTCGAGACAAAAAATGTATTCCCTTATCGCATCAGGATAAAGTCCTATGAGGGAATGGTATCAGAGTTTTATGACCCTTATTCGTTCTTGCCAGTACTTACTGATTTTGACCTTTATCTAATCGGTGAAGGAAGCCATCACACACAATATGAGAAGCTCGGTGCCCATATAATGGAAATAAATGGCATACAGGGTGTTCACTTTGCTGTCTGGGCCCCAAATGCAAAACGTGTGAGTGTTATTGGAGATTTTAACAATTGGGATGGAAAAAGACATCAAATGAGGGTCCTTAGTTCATCAGGGATATGGGAGATATTTATCCCCGGTATTAAAGAAGGAGAACTTTACAAATTCGAGATAAGATCAAGAGTGAATAAATATATCACTGTCAAGGCAGACCCGTATGCCTTTTACTCTGAAATAAGGCCTAAGAGTGCATCAATCGTCTACGATATAAACAAATTTCAATGGAATGACTATAAATGGATGGAAATACGTTCAAAGAAGAACTGGCTTGAATCCCCCATTTCCATATACGAGGTGCATTTAGGTTCATGGATGAGAGTACCTGAAGAAGGTAACAGGTATCTTACTTACAGAGAGATTGCAGACAGACTGATTCGATATGTGAGGGAGATGGGTTATACCCATATCGAACTCTTGCCTGTAACAGAACATCCTCTTGATGCATCATGGGGTTACCAGACCATAGGGTATTTTGCACCGACAAGCAGGCATGGCAAACCAGAAGACTTTATGTATTTCGTGGATAAATGCCATCAGAATGGCTTAGGAGTTATCCTCGACTGGGTTCCTGCCCATTTCCCAACAGATGGCCATGGACTCGGGTTTTTTGATGGCTCCTGCATTTATGAGCATGAGGATCCAAGGAAAGGATTTCATCCTGATTGGGGTACCAAGATATTCAATTACGGCAGGAATGAGGTTAAAAATTATTTACTATCAAATGCCCTCTTCTGGTTCGAAAAATACCATATTGATGGTCTGCGTGTGGATGCAGTTGCATCAATGCTTTATCTTGATTATTCAAGGAAAGATGGTGAATGGATACCAAACAGATTCGGTGGAAGAGAAAATCTCGAGGCTATAGATTTCATCAAAAGTTTCAATGAGATCGTCCATCGCTATCATCCTGGTATCCTTACAATTGCTGAGGAATCAACAGCATGGCCTGGTGTCTCAAGGCCGACATACCTGGGCGGCCTTGGCTTCAGCCTGAAATGGAATATGGGATGGATGAATGATACCCTCGAATACTTTTCAAAAGACCCTGTACACAGAAAGTATCACCATAACAATCTCACATTCAGCCTCCTGTATGCATTTTCAGAAAACTTTACCCTTGTCCTTTCACATGATGAAGTCGTCCACGGAAAACGTTCAATGATAAACAAGATGCCAGGGGATACGTGGCAGAGGTTCGCAAATCTCAGGCTTCTTTATGGATATATGTACTGTCATCCAGGGAAAAAATTATTATTCATGGGCGGAGAATTCGGACAGTGGGATGAGTGGAATCACGATAAGAGCATTGACTGGCATTTATTAAATTTTACACCACACAGACGTCTTCAAAAATTTGTTATGGACTTAAACCACCTCTATCAATCTGAGCCTGCCCTTTATGAGGTTGATTTTAAATATCAGGGTTTTGAATGGATAGACTTTCGTGATACAGAACAGAGCAGCATATCATTCATCAGAAGGGCAAAAAAACCTGATGATTTCCTTGTCATTGTATGTAATTTTACCCCTGTTCCGAGGATGGGTTATCGTGTTGGTGTTCCTCGGAATTGTTTCTACAGAGAGATACTGAATAGCGATTCACAGATATACTGGGGAAGTAATCTGGGCAATGCTGGCGGTATGCATGCAGATGAACTCCCCTGGCAGGGAAAGCCATATTCCATAAATACCACCCTCCCCCCACTGTCTATCGTGATATTTAAGCCAGTTAAACCACAAATTCAGGAATAAAGGTTTTGATAAGCAGGGCTGACTTGAGCGACTTTCGAGATTTTTTGGTGGAATACTTTCTATTTGGTGGGTTCAAACAATGTCTTTACTTCATTCATCAGTTCATTGATATCCTTGAATTGCCTGTAAACAGAAGCAAATCTTACATACGCAACCTTATCGAGCTCTTTTAAGGCAGACATTACCTCTTCACCAATCCATGTACTCTGAACTTCTTTCACGCCGAGTCCGATGAGTTTCTTTTCTATTGAGTCTGTAATACCATCGAGGGTCTCAATACCGATTGGCCTTTTCTCACACGCCTTTTTGAGACCGCTTAAAATCTTTATCCTCTCAAATGGTTCACGTCTTCCGTCTTTCTTGATCACCATAGGAACAACATCTTCTACCCGTTCATATGATGTGAAACGTTTCCCGCACTTCAAGCATTCACGCCTGCGGCGTATCGCATCACCTTCTTTACTCGTCCTTGAGTCTATGACCTTATCTTCTATACTTCCGCAGAAAGGACACTTCATAATATAAACATCCAAAATTCTAAATCCGAAATCCTAAGCAATATCAAATTACCAAAATTCAAAACAGTTTTAAACATTTTAATCTGTAATTTGTTTCGTATTTAAAATTTCGAACTCAAGATTTTTCACTAATATATCGGAAAGGTATCGCAAAGGATTTTTACCCTTCCTGAAAGGGCTTTCAAAGACCCAGTATCATTTCTTTCATGTATGACTGATGCTATGATATCAGCTATCTCTTTCATCTCTGCATCACCCAAGCCCCTTGTTGTAACACAGGGGGTACCAAGCCGTATACCGCTGGTGATCGTCGGCGGTCTCTCATCGTATGGAATGACATTTTTGTTCACGGTGATTCCAACCATATCGAGTGCTTCTTCGGCATCTTTTCCTGTTGTCCCTTTATTGTTTATGTCCACAAGCATCAAGTGGTTATCTGTGCCACCTGAGATAATCTTGAAGCCTCTCTTTGTCAACTCCTCTGAAAGTCTTTGTGCATTCTTTACAACTTTAACCTGATAGTCTCTGAAGTCCTGGCTCAGTGCCTCTTTCAGCGCAACTGCCTTTGCTGCTATAACATGGACAAGCGGGCCTCCCTGTATTCCTGGAAAGATCATTTTGTCTATTGCCTTTGCATATTCTGCCTTGCACAGTATCATTCCTCCCCTTGGTCCTCTAAGCGTCTTATGGGTTGTTGTTGTAATAAAGTCCGCATACGGTACAGGGGATGGGTGGAGGCCTGTGGCAACAAGTCCTGCTATGTGTGCGATATCTGCCATAAGATATGCCCCAACTTCCTTTGCAATATCAGAGAAAATCTTGAAATCAATGATCCGTGAATATGCACTCGCACCTACAACAAGCATCTTTGGTTTATTCTTCAGAGCAAGATCCCTCACAGCGTTATAGTCAATATACCCCGTCTCCCTATGAACCCCATAGGTACAAATCTTGTAGAGTGATCCTGAGAAGTTTACTGATGCGCCATGGGAAAGGTGCCCACCGTGGCTCAAGCTCATGCCCATTATTGTATCTCCAGGCTTTAATACAGAGAAATAAACAGCCATATTTGCCTGGCTGCCTGAGTGAGGCTGGACATTGACATGATCTGCACCAAATAGTTTCTTTGCCCTTTCTATTGCAAGATTTTCAACAACATCGGCATATTCGCAACCGCCATAGTAGCGCTTGCCTGGATATCCTTCTGCATACTTATTGGTAAAAACAGAGCCCTGCACTTCGAGGATAGAGGGGCTTACATAGTTTTCAGAAGCAATAAGTAATATCTTTTTTCTTTCTCTCTCTATCTCTTTCTGAATTGCTTCAAAAACTTCTAAATCAGAGAGTCTGAGATTTTCAAAAGCCATGACTTCCTAACCGTTCCTCTATCTTTGTGATTTTTTTTAGTCTTAAATGGTGTCTTTTCCCTTCAAATGGGGTACTGACCCATATCTTTACAATCTCTTTTGCAAGATCTTTTCCAACGATTCTTCCACCAATGACAAGGATATTTGCATCATTATGCAATCTGCTCATCTTTGCAGTGTAGAGGTCATTGCAGAGTGATGCCCTTATATGTGGAAATTTATTTGCGACAATGGACATTCCTATCCCGGTTCCACAGATGAGTATCCCCCTCTCGATCCTGCCTGAAGAGACTGCTTCAGCAACCTTTTCACCGAAATCAGGATAATCCACTGATTCAGTCCCTTTTGTACCATAGTCGGAATATTCTATGCCTAACTCAGTGAGTAGCGAGATAATTTCTTTTTTCAGCTCAACCCCTGCATGATCACAGCCAATTGCAATTGTCATTTTTTCCTAATCCTTAGCATAAATTTTAAACCACATTAAAAAATCTTTTATTGACAAATAATTACATACACTATTCTAAATAAAAACTTTAAGTTTTCAGTAATTAATCTACTGAGAACAATCCTGAAAGTTATCCTTTTTTCTGTTTATGGATATATTTGCCCTCTGTGGTTAATCGTATTATTTTTAATCTTATCTAAGAGATTATCGAGAAGTCAAGAAAGATAACAAATAGGCGGGGTTTTACAACCCCGCCCCAAGGAATTACCAGCCAAGGTTCAGAGTTACGAGATGCCTTCTATCCTTGTCTTGACCTGCATAAGCACCAACCTCTTCAGCATATGTCACATAGGACAAGGAGAAGATCAGTAATCTTAGATCAACACCAAAGGTCGGATAACCCTGATACAATCCAGCTCTTACCCCCATTGCAGCAATGGCCTTGTCAAATAACTGGAGGTCACCACCAAAACGCAGCCTCTTCCCCTTATCACTGTCTTGTTCAAAATTG
>VGWY01000034.1 GCA_016873575.1 Nitrospira sp.
CAGGGTGCTGTCTTCACTAAACAGGGTGCTGTCTTCACTAAAAATGATATATCAGTCGGCCAACGGATTATGGTATTCGGGACACTGCAAACTACTTCAGAGCCACCAGTGCTTGATGCTACAAATGGACTTGCACGCATGCTGATTACAAAAATTACCGGCACTGTGAATGCTGTTTCAGATGGCCAGATTGAAATGAACCTGCAAACCATTGATGGCCGTCCAATCAAGTTCTTTGATTTTACAGGCACAGGAAAGACACCAGGAGAAGATGCTGATCCAGCCCATTACGAGGTAGCAACAAGCACACTGCCACTCTCTGGAATCACAGATGGTGCACCAATATGTTTTCGCGGCTTTGTGCGGTCTTTCGGTCAGGCACCTCCAGATTTCGATGCATGGACAATTGTAAATGTTACTAATTCACCTGCTGATCTCATAGTAGACTGGTCTCCGCCTATTAGTACTCCTTTTACGAGTCTGTCTCCCTCAGGCATGGTGCTAAACATGACTGGTACAGGGTTATTCCATCATCTTGTCCGTAAGTGGGTCATAGTTGATCTCCTGTCTTACCCTGCAGCTCCTACAATTGAGCCTCATGATTCAAATAAAGGGCTCTTTGCCATCAATTACCAGGGAACAGTATATTTATACACACAGTTTGATGCTTACCAGCAAGCCTTGAGCACGCATCTTGGATCAGGTCAGAAGGCCCGTTTGTTCAGTGCACATGGAAATTTTACAGACAATACAGTCACTATGAAAGCACGCCGTATGCTGACAGCATTAAAATAAACCCTGTTGGAATTGTGCACGAGGCATTGAACACCGTGCACAAAAGCGAAAGTCTTTTCTCTGGATTCCCGCTGGAGCCTGCCCTCGAATGTCTTAATCGGGGGCGGGAATGACGGCCTTTTGTTTGAGTTTATTTTATGCAACATTTGGGTTAAGATTAGAATGTGTATAAAAGATTCAGGGTTATTCACTATTTCTTTCTTTCAATCTTAATATTAGCATTTAAACCAGACCCTTCTTTCGCATCCGGGAAGTTTGGTACAAGTCTATCATTCGGTCCTGATGACTATCAGGAAAATCGCTCTGTCATCTATCTCGACCTAACACCACATATGGGAATAAACGCCAGCACATCCTTTTACAAGGAAAGGTATCTAACTACTACAGAAGAATATCAGATTGAGGCCATTGTCTTTCTTCACCATAATCTGACTATGAGTGGTGGTTATTTCCTTTCGCCGCCATCAAACAATCTGAAATCATACTCTCTCTTCGGTAGCGTGGATTTCACTCTATTCAGGGCAGGGTTGGATAAAGATGGGCAATCAAGATATAAAACAACAGTGAGTGTTTCTGGAGAGACAAAAGAATTATTTCTGAATACATATTTCCAAAACAGATACCCTAAATGGTATAACCTCAATCAGGATTCAATGGGTATATCTTTAAACCAGACTGTTTTAAAGGATTATTATTTTGAAATTAGCTATATATCATATCATTATGACAGAGACCTCAATATGATCAATACAGCATTACTTAAGAGGATAAGAACCAGGCAACCATCTTTCGTGAGGTTAGGCCAGATTAATGCATTAGGTTTTATTTCAGGATTACCATCAAAAATTTATACTGTTACCCTGGGGGCACAACTCTTTGAAAGGCTGCATATTGATGGGTCATGTTCAAAGATACATTTCGAACTCTACCAACCTGCTGCTTCCTTGTATACCATTGGTCTGGATTTCTCTCTGTTACAAAACCTTGAGCTTAATCTTGAATTGAATCTGCCCAGCAGCGAAGCCTCAGAAGACATATATTACACGGGTGGGATAACATACTATTTTTAAGCAAATCGTTTAAATCGGTCACCACTGATTTAGGTGCCATAGTATAAAATATAGCAGAAAAGGAGGGGGCAGATGCTCTTAGTTGTTCATGGAGGGGCTGGCAACAGAAGGCCCACAAAAAATGTTTTAAAGAAGCTTTCTGAATCCCTTCAAGAAGGATATACGATACTGAGTAAGAATGGGACAGCCCTCGATGCAGTAGTAAGATCAATAACCATTCTTGAAGACTCAGGTCTTTTTAATGCAGGTTCGGGTGGAAACCTGCAGCTTGACGGCGTAAGAAGACTGGATGCATCGCTAATGGAAGGGAAAGACTTAAAAACAGGTTCCGTAATAGGAATTGAAGGAATAAAAAATCCGATCGGGCTGGCAAGGATTATCATGGATTTACCCAATACAATGCTGACCAACACAGGAGCAAGAAAGATTGCAGAAGCAAATAACCTTGAACCTCTCCCTGAACCTGATAAAGAGTCATTAGCGAGGCTCGCAGAGATAAAGAAAAAAGGAACGGAAACTGTTGATATTTACAAAGAATGTTTCTCAACAGTCGGTGCCGTCGCCCTTGATACACATGGCAACCTTGCAGCAGGCTCATCTACAGGCGGGATACAGGCAATGCTTCCCGGACGGGTTGGTGATTCACCTATTATTGGGGCAGGCATATACGCAGAAAACTCGATGGGTGCGGTTGCATGCACAGGTAAAGGAGAGTATATCATAAGGCTTTCTCTCGCAAAAGAGATATGCATGAATCTGAGAACGGGGTCTCCTCTTTTCGCGGCTCGGGTATCTTTACGAAGACTTTTAAAGATAGGCGGGAATGCTGGTGTAATCGTAATGAATAAAAAGGGACAATTTACAATCTTACATACAACAAGGTGTATGCCTTCAGGTTATGTGAACGAGAGAGGAGTTGTGGTTAAATAGGGATTTAAGAAAATAAACTGTAGCAGTAAAAATATGCTTATCTTGACCTGTAAGGAAAAAAGAGGCTGAAGGTAGATCCCCTGCCGACCTTACTGTCTATTTTAATAAAACCACCATGACCTTCAACTATCTTTTTAATAATGGGAAGACCTAATCCTGTCTCATGTTTTGTTACCTTTGTGGAATAAAATGGTTCAAATATCAATCTTAAATGTTCTTCAGGAATGCCTGCTCCTGTATCTGATACACTTACGGTCACATAGTTTTTCATTCTGATAGAAGCTTCATTTGTGGCAATAGTCAGTATCCCCCCTTGGGACATTGTATCGACAGCATTTGAGATAAGATTATTCATTGCCTCTTTCACCTGTCTTCTATCTACATATACCTGAGTAACATCTTTAAAATATTTTTGCACGCTTATAGAACGATTACGAAACATATCTTTAAAAATCCTTAAAGATTCATTCACGATTCGATTCATATTTTCTTCTTTTTTGAGGAAAAAAGGCTTATTGGTAAAAACAAGGACATCTCTCAGAATTTCCTCAAGCCTTTTTACTTCTGAAGAAATCATTTCTACATATTCATTTTCCTGTGTACCCTGAGGGACGCTCTTTTTAAGCCTTTCGGTAAATCCCCCGATCACGGTTATCGGATTTCGTATCTCATGGGCTACATTCGCTGTGAGCCTTCCGAGCGCAGTCAATTTTTCATATTCAATAAGTCTTTTATGTAAAATCTCTTCAGCCTTTTGAAACCTAAATGTAGATTTTTCCAAGCGGACAAGCTTTTTACGGAGCGACAAAAGCTCATTCAGAAGCTGCTCTTTTGTTTTCTTTTTATCCTGCATACTGTTCATTTTTAGGTCAAAAAATATCTTTCAATATAATATCAGATGTGAAGAATAATTTTTAAAAGCCTTCACTTCTTTGCTGCCTCTTTTATCAAAGCCTGACCGATGACATTCCTCTGGATCTGATTCGTCCCTTCATAAATCTGGAGAATCTTTGCATCTCTCATCATCTTCTCAACAGGATACTCCCTCATATATCCTGAGCCACCCATAACCTGGACAGCGTTTGTGGTTACCCGCATTGCCATATCAGTTGCAAAGACCTTTGCCATAGCAGACTGCTTTGTTATTTCCTTTGCACCGCTATCTATATATCGTGCTACAGAATAAACCAGTGCCCTTGCTGCTTCTATCTCTGTTGCCATATCTGCAAGCATATGCTGGACTGCCTGAAAACTGATTATTGGATGGCCGAACTGTATACGCTGTCTTGCAAACTTTACAGCCTCTTCAAAAGCTCCCTGTGCAACCCCTACCCCCTGTGCCCCAACACCTGCACGTGCATTATCAAGGGTCTTCATTGCAACAATAAAACCTAATCCTTCTTTACCAAGAAGGTTCTCCTTAGGGATTCTGCAGTTGTCAAATATGAGTTCCCTCGTAACCGATGCCCTTATACCCATCTTCTTTTCTTTTTTACCGAAATGAAATCCCTGAGTTCCTTTTTCAACGATAAATGCAGATGCACCCCTTGCGCCTTTCTTCCTGTCAGTTATTGCAATGATGGTATAAATCTCCGCCTCTCCACCATTGGTTATCCATTGCTTGGTTCCATTTAATATATATTCATTGCCTTCAAGCCGTGCGGTTGTCTGTATCCCGGCAGCATCACTCCCTGCATTTGGTTCAGTAATGCCAAATGCAACAAGCCTCTTTCCTGCTGCGATGTCAGGGAGGTACTTCTTCTTTTGGTCATCAGATCCAAAGAAAAGGATGGGATATGTTCCGAGTGCATTTGCCGCGTATGATGTTGCTACACCAAGGCATGCCCTCGACAGTTCTTCCACAGCAATGCATAATTCAAGACATCCCTTTCCTATACCTCCATATTCTTCAGGAATGAAGAGACCAAAGATGTCAGATTGGGCAAGTACCTTCATAATTTCCCAGGGGAACTCTTCCTTTTCGTCGAGTTCATGTCTTACAGGCACAACCTTTTCTTCTGCAATCTGTCTTATCAGATCCCTTATCATTACCTGGTCTTCATTTAGAAAATAGTCCATTGTGTATCCTCCGTGGCGTTAAAATAGGAACTAAGAATTGGGAAATGAGAAGTTAATAATTTCTTATTTCTTACTTCTTGTTTCTTACTTCTTGTTTCTTTACTTCCTATGTGTTCATTTTATCAGGAAAGAGACCGATTGTAAAAGGTTCTATGCGCTGATATCTATTTGCCCGATGAGGAGACTTGGCGAACCGATACTACCGTAAAACCTCAGGTCGTCTCCAACTGACTCTATCTTTCCAAAAAGTTCAAGGATATTCCCTGAGATGATCGCCTCTTTCACAGGAAATTTTATCTCCCCCTTCTCTATCCAAAGGCCAGTAACACCGATGGAAAATTCACCCGAGATCGGGTTTGCGGTATGCACTCCCATGGCCTCTGTAATATACAGTGCTTTGTCAGGTGCATTGAAAAGATGCCCGAGACTCATGACAGCAGATTTTTCATTCGCTTCTACATACAGATTTGATATACCAACAGAGGGGAGACCTGAGAAACCACCCCTTACAGCGTTGCCGGTTGATACAACACTATCCTTTTTGGCTGTATAGGTATTATAAAGATACCCCTGCAGTACACCCTCTTTGATTAAAATCTTTTCTCTTGAACATACACCTTCATCATCTACAGGCCTGCTTCCCAGCATTCCTATCATAACCCCATTATCAACCATATTTAACGCCGGACTGATTACCTGTTTCCCGATCTTTCCTGCCAAAAGAGACTTCCCTTTCTGTACTGATTCAGATGATAATAACGATGCAAATATTCCTACAAAATCTACTGCCACTGCATTGTCAAGTATTACCTGTGCTTTTACCGCATCTATTCTTCTCGAACCAAGCAGGCTCAGTGCCCTCCTCGCAGCATTTTTCCCTACTTCTTCAAATGAAACGTTTTGAAGAAATCTGCTTCCTGCAAAATCCCATGCCATCTGGCTATCTGATGAAGTCTCTGCAACAGCAGTAATCTGAGCCGTACATGCCGTTGAAGCATAATATGTATCAATGCCTTGAGAATTCATTATGATGGTATCTGACTTTGAAAATGTACCGAGTGCCTTCCTGATCCTCTTAATCCTTTCATCCTCACGATATGCTGATTCCTCTAAAATAAACACCTTCTGTATTGCATTTTCTTCCCTGATTAGATCTATCTCTGGATCGAATATATCCACATGCGATTCACCGGACACCTCAGACAACCCAAGATATTGGTCAGGATCAGCCCATCGCGCAGCCTCTACCGCATTTGTCACGACAGATTCAATCTCACCTCTGTCTGTAGAATAAGAAAACCCAAGACATCCATTCTTAAGAACCCTGAGCGCATATCCAAAGCTGAGAGATGATTCGAGCAAGTCTATCTCCTTATTTTTTACTTCTACTGAAAGACCCCTGGAAGATTTTATAAATACCTCAGCCTCATCAGCACCCTTCCTGAGAGCACTCTGTAAGAGTTCTCCTGCAAATTCCTTTTCAGTCTTCATAGTATGTGACAGAAGCAGTCTCAGATTCCCATACAGTTACAGCAGAGAGATGGACAGCGTCATTATTTATTTTCTTCCTGAGCGTGTCATAAATCCACTTTGCAATATTCTCTGCAGAGGGGTTTTTCTCGGTAAAAGGGAATATCTCGTTTAAAAAGCTATGGTCAAGCGGTGCAACGACTTCTTTTAAAAGGCCCTCGATATCATGAAAATCAACTGCTATGTCTATCTCATTCAGCCTTTCTGTGATGATATGAACCTGAACTTTATAATTATGGCCATGAAGTTTTTCACATGACCCTTTATAGCCTCTGAGTTGATGTGCTGCGGAAAAATGTGTCTCTACGGTCAATTCAAACATCCTGTTATCTCTCCTTTTAATCTAAAGAATCCCTCAAATCGCTGCTTCGGGTTTTCCTCTTATTCCCTCCCCATTGATGGGGAAGGTCGGAATCGACTCGTACCGAGGTTAGGGTGGGGGTGATTTTATGCTTCATTTCATCCTCCCCTTCATCCCCTCCCATCAAGGGAGGGGAGATAGTAGATACCTCGCAGCTTGAGTTTATTTTATCATCTATAGTCAATCCACAAGGGCAGGGGATAGCCCTTGCCTTTCTCACTTCTAAGCCTTTTTCTTGAAAATTGAAATATACGGCAGGTTCCTGAATTTATTCTCATAGTCAAGCCCATACCCAACAACGTATTCATTTGGTATCTCAAAGCCTTTATAATCGATCGGGACATCCACAATCCTTCTCTCCTTTTTATCAAGGAATACACATATCTTCAGGCTTTTTGGATATCGTGCAAGCATCCGTTCCCGTATCTGGTTGAGGGTAACGCCTGAATCTATAATATCCTCTACAAGAAGCACGTCCCTGTCAGAAATATCTTCCCTGATATCACAATGAATCTTAACCTCGCCTATGGTTTCCATCTTCACATAGCTTGACGCTATCATGAAATCCAGTGTAAGAGGAACCTCTATAGCTCTCACAAGATCTGAGAAAAACATAAATGCACCCTTCAGAATGCCGATGACAATAAGGTCATTGCCTGCATAGTCTTTTGATATTCTGTCGGCAAGTTCTTTGACCTTCACCTGAATCTGATTGGTTGTGAAAAGGGGTTTCCCGATAACCATTGGTACCTCCTATGTATGAGATTTCATTGTATGCACAAAAGACCGTTATCTGGAGTCTTGCATGGACTATCTTAATCATAATCCATTCAAAATCGCAAGTGTTGTGGGTCGCTCAATACTATATCTTCTTTATACATGTTAAAATTATAGATACAACTTTTGAAGAACCAATGCTGACGTAGGATTGTCATTGACCCGAAAATACCCCTCTTTGGAAAAGAGGGGATAGGGGAGATTTTATGGATAATAAATTGAAACATTTTTCTTAAAATCCCCCTTCATCCCCCTTTGCCAAAGGGGGAGTATATGTTATTCTCATGTTCCCTTGTGAGCCAAAGGTTCGTGTCATTCCTGCGAAAGTTGTATTATAAACAAATTAGGTTAACAGGAGGTATATAATGAGTAAAGTCGAAAAAGATTTACTGGAAGCCTTTGCAGGAGAGTCACAGGCAAACAGAAAATACCTTGCCTTTGCGAAAAAGGCAGAAGAAGAAGGCTATAAACAGGTTGCAAAATTATTCAGGGCAGCAGCAGAGGCAGAGACTGTTCATGCACTGAATCATCTCAGGGAACTGAAAGGGATAAAAAGCACAAAAGAGAACCTTGAGGCTGCAATCAGTGGCGAAACCTATGAATTCCAGAACATGTATCCGCAGATGATAGAAAACGCCAAGACTGAAGGCCATCAAGGTGCTCTGAGAAGTTTCAATTTTGCAAATGAGGTTGAACAAATCCACGCATCTCTTTATAAAAAAGCCCTTGAAAATCTTGGCAAAAACAAAGAGGTTGATTACTATGTGTGTCAGGTCTGCGGAAACACAGTCGAAGGGAATCCACCGGATAAGTGTCCCATATGTGGTGCATTGAAGAAGATGTTTAAGAAGGTTGGGTAGTGTATTATAATTATGATAAACATTGCCATTTAAAAGCGTAAAATTTATATTCCATGTCATTCCCGCTTGTCGGGAATCTATCTTAATTTTCTTTAAAAGAAGGATTCTGGACAAGCCAGAATGACGAAGAAGAATGAACAGAATGATAACATGAAAACAATTGCATTCCTTGGAAGTCCGAGGCAGGACGGGAACACAGAGATTCTCCTCAAGGAAGCAATAAAGGGCATAGAGGGTTCAGGGTCAAGTGTTCAGACCTTTCCCCTGAACAATATGAATATTATGCCTTGCCAGAACTGCGGTGGATGCGATGAGACAGGTGTATGTGTCTATGAAGATGACATGACTCAAATCTATGACGCGATACGGACGGCTGATAGAATTATCCTCGCCTCACCAATCTTTTTCTTCAGCGTCAGTGCACAGTTAAAGATCATGATTGACAGATGCCAGTGTTTCTGGTGCGGTAAATACCTTCTCAAAAATCCGATTCCAGAGGGTCCCTATAAAAGAAAAGGGCTCCTGTTGCTTGTTGCCGGAATGAAAGAAAAAATTGGTTTAGCTGGCATAGAATGTGCGGAGAAAACTGCAAAGGCTTTTTTCAGGACGATCAGCGTACCTGAACATAAAACATTAGGCTATACCGAAGTAGATGCAAAGGGTGCAATCCTCCAGCACCCTACAGCTTTAAAAGAGGCATACGAGGCAGGCCTACAACTCGTGGAGAAAGGAATTAGTTAAAGATTAACCCTCTTCCACCTTCTATGAATCCAGAGCCATTCAGAGGGGTGCTCTTGAATATATTTTTCGATGAAACCCGAAAATCTTTTCGTGTCTTCAATTACCGCACTTTCCTTGTCATCAATATTCGATAACTGTACCGAGGGATATACCTTTATCCTGTGCCCTCTGTCAGTTCTATGGATAAACACAGGCAGTGCTGCTGCGCCTGTTTTCCTTGCGATGAGTGCAGGCATCTTTGTTGTCCATGCACCCCTGCCGAGGAAATCTATCACATATCCTTCATTGGGTACAACAGCCTGGTCCATAAGAATTCCTACACACTTACCTTTTCTCAATCTCTCTATAATTTCCCTGAGTGCCCCTTGCTTATAGATAACGCTATTACCATATCTCTGTCTTACCTTCTCCACTAATTTATTCAGATATGGATTATTTATCGGCCTTGCTACACCAGCAATCTCCGAGAACCTTACAGACGCAACAATTGCCAGGAGTTCCCAGTTTCCACAATGGCCTGTTAAAAATAAAATCCCCTTCCCTTTTGCCTGAGCCTGATGAAAGGTTTCGATACCATCTACTTCCACAGAATGTATTATTTTTTCACCAAAGCCATAATAAACCTTAATAATTTCTACAAAAGACTTACCAAGATTCTTAAAACTTTCCCTTGCAATGTCTTCTGGCAAATAATGTATTGACGATTTATTAATCCCCCCACGCCCCCCTTTAGTAAAGGGGGGTAAGGGGGGATTTGACTCCTGACTTTTAAACAATGACGCTTCAATATTCTCTATGGCAATCCTTCTCCTGCTTCCCCATACATGAAAAAGCAAAAGGCCGAGTAATTCCCCGACCTTTATTGATAATCTTAATGGCAAGAGTGCCAACGGTATAGACAGCATAATAAACAGAACGAACTTAAAAAGCCATACCGCTCTACGAGTCATGGACCTTTTTCATTTATCCTTATCTTTTTCCTTTTTTTCTTCCTCTTTTTCCTCTTCCTTTTTCTTCTCCAGAGCCTCTGATATTTCCGTAAGGCGTTTTACAACAAGGTAATTAACAGTGCCTTCTATGTATGTTCCATCATCCCTGATCTCGCCGGCCTGCATACCCGTAATGATCTCCAACCCCTCATCTACTTTCTGGATTGGATAGATAAAAAATTTTCCTTCCTTAACAGCTTCAATCACATCCCTCTTCAGCATCAGGTTTTTAACATTCCTCATTGGTATTATCACACCATGGCTCCCATCAAGACCTGTTGACCTGCAAAGGTCAAAAAAGCCCTCAATCTTCTCGTTTATTCCACCAACAGGTTGAACCTCGCCACCCTGGTCCATCGAGCCTGTAACGGCAATAGCCTGTTTTAAGGGAACATTTGCAATACTGCTTAAAAGTGCATAAAGCTCAGCACATGAAGCACTGTCACCTTCGACCACCTCGTATAACTGCTCGAATGTAATAGATGCAGAGAGACTGATTGGCTTTTTTGTTGCATATCTGCTACCAATGTAGTTCGTGATTATCAATATAGCCTTTTCATGTATCCTACCACTCATCTTCGTTTCTCTCTCTATATTTACAACACCTGCCTTGCCTGTGTATGTCCGTGCAGTTATTCGTGATGGTTTTCCAAAACTGTAGTCGCCTAAGTCGAGAACAGCAAGACCATTAACCTGCCCTACTTTCTCTCCTTTTGTATCAACAATTATAGTTCCTTCTAAGATCATCTCCCTTAAACGTTCTTCGATCCTGTTTGTTCTGAATATCCTCTCATCTATAGCTTTCTGGACATGCTCTTCACTAACAACGTTGCTATTTGCCCTTGATGCCCAGTAGCTTGCTTCTCTGATGATATCTGCTATATCACCGAACTTTGTGGACAACTTATTTTGATGCTCGGCAAACCGTGAACCAACCTCAACTACCTTTGCAACACCTGTCCTGTCAAATGGGAGGATTTTCTCTTCCTTGCACCTTGTAGCAATAAAAGAGGCATACCTGTGGATGTTCTCATCGGTTCTCTCCATCCTGTTATCAAAATCAGCCTTAACCTTAAACATCTCTCTATACTCCTCATCAAGGTTGTAAAGGAGATAATAGAGATATGGGTTCCCCACAAGTATAACCTTGACATCGAGGGGCATAGCCTCGGGCTTGAGGGTTGTTGTTGATATCAGCCTGTACTGTTCCCAGACATCCTCTATCTTTACCTCTTTATTTCTGATAGCTCGTTTCAATGCATCATAAGCAAAGATGTTTCTCAAAAGGTCGAGGGCATTGATTACAATATAACCGCCGTTTGCTTTGTGCAATGAGCCTCCCTTTATCATTGAAAAGTCTGTTATTGCAATCCCATATTGTATCTTATGCTCAATCCTTCCGAAAAGGTTGTAGTAGGTTGGATTACTTTCGAATATGCACGGTGCACCCTTGCAATCTTTGTTATTCACGAGAACATTAACCTTGTATCTTCCGAATGTGGGTTCAGTCTTGGGTAGTTTCATAAATGGTAATGCAGGTGCCTGTTCTTCCTGTACCTTAAAATCATCGAGATGTTCAAGAATATCATCTTTTGCATTTTCAAGATAGGTGATAATCTTCTCATATTCCTTATATTTGTTCTTCAGTTCATCAATGAGATGGCCTACTGCAGATAGGGCTGCTTCCTTCTCAAGCCTTGCAAGTGCTTCTTTCACGGTCTTTTCACCTTCTCGCACTACACGCACGATGTCATTCAGTTTCTCTTGAAGCATTCTTCCTATCTCATCTATCTTCTTCCTTGTTTTTTCATCGAGTGCCTCATACTCTTCTTCGGTTAATGGTTCTCCTGTCTTCTTTACCGGTACAATGATCAGTCCGCTCACTGACTTCCGAACCGAAAAGCCCTTTTCTTGAGCCTCTTCCTCGAGGCTGGCAAAAATGTCTTTCTGTTTTTTCTGCGCTTCCTCTATGATCCTGTTTTTCTGTTTCTCGTATTCCTTTGATTCAAAAACCTTTGGAATTTCATCCCTCAATATATTAACAAGCTCTTCCATATCCTTCTGAAATACGATTGCCTTGCCTGGATCAAGAGAGATAGCGAGCGGGATATCAGGATCCTGAACATTGTACACATAGCACCAGTCCTGAGGGACAGGTTCATTGAGGGCCTTCTCTGTCACAATTGATCGTACAGTAGCCATCTTTCCTGTGCCACTTTCCCCGAGAATGAATATATTAAATCCGGTACTATCGAAGCTCAGGCCAAAATCAATAGCACCCAGAGCCCTCTCCTGCACTATTGTTCCAGCAAAGGCTGGCAGGTCATCAGTTGTCTTGAAGGTAAAGATTTCAGGGTCACACCGTTTGTAAAGTTTATCAAAAGTCAGTTTTCCAGGCATTTATTCCCTCCACTTTTAAGAAGTAATAACGAATGGATTGCGAGGTATATTTTAAAGAAACGAGTAAAGAGTTACAAGTAATAAGTGTAAGTAATAAGTGTAAACTGTAATAAGTGTAAACCCATCACTCATCACTCATCACTCATCACTTGTTACTGTTTTTATGCCCGTGGATGGTACTTTGTATAAACCTTTTTGATCCTGTCGGCTGTTACTTTTGTATAAATCTGTGTTGTGGATATATCTGAGTGCCCCAGCATTTTTTGTAATGATCTAAGGTCAGCTCCGCCCTCCAGCAGGTGTGTTGCAAAGGAGTGTCTCATAGTATGTGGCGAAAGATTCAATCCGTGTCTCTTTCCGAATGACTTTATCGTCTGCCAGAAACGTTGTCTTGTCATCGGTCCACCTCTCCGTGTAACAAAAAGATAAGGTGATCGCTTATTCTTCAAAATCTCTGGTCTTTGCTGATATATATAGCTCTTTAACATCTCCATTGCCCTTGTATTGACAGGAACAACCCGTTCTTTTGACCCTTTTCCCAAAACCCTTAAAAACCCACCCTCAACATTCATATCCTCCATTTTCAGGGATACCAGCTCACTCACGCGAAGGCCTGAGGAATAGAGGAGTTCAAACATTACGTAATCCCTTATGATAGTATTCTTCGACAGGTCAAGGGATGGGTTACGTTCAAGTAATGACTTGACCTCAGATATGCTCAGTGACTTTGGAAGTCTCTCCCACTTCTTAGGCGCCTGCAGATTTTCTGACGGATCTTCCTTGATAATATTTTCGATCAGGAGATATTTACAGAATCCTTTGATTGAAGAGATAAACCTGCAGATGCTCGATATAGAGTATCCTTCATCTCTGAGACGCTCCATAAAATCAACAATATCAGGTCTTGTGAATGAAGCAAGTTCTTTATCATTTTCTGATAAAAATTTCTGAAATTTTCTCAGGTCTATTGCATATGATTCTATAGTATTTCTTGAGAGTCCTTTTTCTACTGAAAGATATGTAAGGAAATCCTTGAAGAGATCCACAAATATTTGGAAGTCCTCTCTAATCCTGTCATTGCGAGGTCGCATCGACCGGAGCAATCTCAAAAAATGGGATTGCTCCGCTCTCTACGAGTCATAGACCTCGCAATGACATTTGAAGGCTTTTTTCGCTAAACTTTATTTAGATTATTTCTTCTTCTTCGGCGCTGCTGGTTCAGGTGCAGGAGCAGTAGGTGCTGCTTGATATTTCCTCTCATCCATACTATCAAATATCTTTAATTCTTTTGCCTTGGTGTCTGCCTTCATCGGATGACACATTGCACAGAAGTCCGCCAGTTTTGCACCCTTTGATGTGTCGACCCTGAGATACTTATAGTTTTGGTTTGATGGGTGAGGGTCATGACAGCCAACACATTCTAATTTTCCACCTCTTAAAAATGTATCTGGCACAATGGCAACCTTTTGATTTGGCTCTACTCCATATGGATGGCTGTGAGCAGGTGAAACCGCCTTGATACCAAGACCACCATTCTCAATGTTTTCATGACAACCGAGACAGAGCGCAGTTACCCCGGTATAAGATTGCTTCGTCCGCGGATTAACTGCTTTCTTATTTGGCTCAACTGCAAATATGATGTCTCCTTTTGCAGTGTGAATGCCGTGACAACCGCTACAGTTGAGACCATCATGCGCACCGGCTGCATAGCTTATTGCAGGTACAGCGAGCAAAAAAACCAACACACCTAAAATTCCGAATCTTACCATATCATCTCCTCCTTTATAAATTTTTCAGTATTATACACGAAACGCATCATAGTTTCCTATAAAATATCTAAATTAATCAATAAATAAGTTATATTGACGCCTGAGCTTTTGGATTGTATATCTCCATCATCTCCTCAGTATAACCACCGGCCTCCCTGTATATAAATAATTTGAAGAGCATAATTTGAAGAGCATAGGGTCAAACCTAAAATATACATTTTACCTTTGCATGGATTTCTTTATTAGAGTAAGGTCCTTGCTTAATTCTCTGTCCTTACCCCTCTTCTCTTCAATGTCTCTTAAGACATTTGTCACTGCTTGAAGTGTTATCCCAAAAACCCTTCCAACTTCAATATTCTTCTTCCCGCTCAATATCTTGCAAAGATATTGAGCAATCTTCCTCTGCCTCCCTGTCGCCTTCTTCCTCTTTAGCAATTCATCTGTTTTTACCCCATAATATTCACTTACTGCTTTTATAACATCCTCTAACTTATGCTTGGTTTCTATCTCCTTTACCTCTGGTATTTCCGTTTTATCCGGAATCTTCTTTAAATATTTAATAACTTCCTCCCTAAATGCCTCATCTCCCAATATGCTCCCAACTGCCTTTGCTAAGGGCGATTTTTCTTCTATACCATAATATACAAATTCCTGATACTTCTTTGCTGCTATAGCTCGTCTCTTGGAAAATGAAAAAAGTGTGTCACTCGTATCAGCAATTGCCCACTCTGTCCTTCCAAGAATATATTCTATATAACTGCTCCATTTGTAATCTTCGGGTATTTTCACTATCCCTGCCCTTACAGGATTTAGATGAATATACCTCCCAAGCTCAAGTAGATAGCTTTCTTTATCAACAATAAATGCTTTGTAGCGACCCTGAAAGAGATGACCTGCTCTATTATGCCTTCTGTTTATATAAACCGTATAACTGGTATTGATGTTCTGCATTACTTGTTTTAGGTTAGCATAAGGTGTCTCTATTAGCAGATGATAATGATTATCCATGAATACATAAGCATGGAGCAAGTATCCATACATCTCCTTTGTCCTCTTAAGAATTCTTTTGAATTCATCCATATCTTTATCATCCCAGAATATCCTCCCCTTCTGGTTGCCCCTTGAGGTTACATGATAAAATGCGCTCTCATATTCTATCCTCAATTGACGTGCCACATAAATATAGTATTACTTTCTTTAGTATTTGTAAAGTGTATTTTTTAGGTTTGACCCCTTTTCTCTTTCATTTTGTATTTTTTAGGTTTGACCCCTTTTCTCTTTCATGGGGGTCAGGTCTTGTTTCTTGCATTTTAAGCGATTGTTATGTTATAAAACAACATGGCAAGGCCTCTCAGGATAGAATATGACGGAGCAGTCTATCATATAACTT
>VGWY01000035.1 GCA_016873575.1 Nitrospira sp.
TCTGAAGGAAAAGCGAAAGATAGGGCAAGGGATGGATATATGAAAGACATTGGTTTAAGAGTCATCAGGTTTTCTGACAAAGAGGTATTTGAGAATACATAGGGTGTTCTCGAAAGAATATGGGGGTATTTGTGATTCTTAAAATCTCCCTTCATCCCCCTTTGGCAAAGGGGGATAATACGAAGAAAGATTCCGGACAAGCACGGAATGACGCATGATAAGAAAGCTGGAAAATTCTTAGTGAAATTGGAGATATGATGATGCCATTGAAAAAACTATACGCTACACGCTATACGCTAAACGCTATTTTGTCACACGCTACACGCTACACGCTATACGCTATATTAGTGCTATTCATCGGTTGCGCTTCTTCTCCTCCTAAATCGGAACAACCGGACAAGGAATTTGTCTGGCCCCCGCCGCCTGAAATTCCAAGGATTAAGTTTCTGAAACAATGGTCAAACGAGTATGATTTCGGAAAACCAAATAAATTTCTGTCATTTCTTATAGGGAAAGAAAGGATTGAGTGGTTAATGAGACCAAATGGTGTGGCTGCAGATACAGCAGGAAATGTCTATGTTGCGGACTCAACCCGGCGCGCAGTATTTGTCTTTGACCTGGAGGAAAATATCCTGCGACTTATCGGAAGAGGAACTCTTACTACGCCTATCAGCCTTGCTATAGACAATAAAAGGGGAATCATCTATGTATCAGACTCGGGCAGTGACAAAGTATATGTTTTAAAAAAGAAGAACGGAGATGTTATTACAGTTCTAGGTGTTACCGAAGGATACAAAAACCCCTCAGGTATCGTCTTCGATGAAGAGAAAGACAGGCTTTACGTATCTGATACACAGAATCATATAATAAGGGTATATGATGGTAATACGAGGCAACCTTTGTTCACTATCGGGAAGAAAGGCCGGGGTGATGGAGAATTTAACTTCCCAAGCTATTTAGCCATTGACAGGTCTGGAAGGCTCTATGTGGTTGATGCATTTAATTCCAGGGTTCAGATATTTGATCCTGATGGAAATTTTTTAAAAAAATTTGGCAAACTTGGAGATGCATCTGGTTTCTTTTCAAGGCCTGCCGGTATAGGAGTAGACTCAGAGGGGCATGTGTACATAGTAGATACCGCATTCTCTAATTTCCAGATATTTGATGAGGAGGGAAGATTACTCCTCTGGGTAGGGAACAGCGGCAGACAGCCTGGCGAATTTTCATATCCTACAGGGATGTATATAGACAGGAAAGACAGGATATATGTAACTGATACCTTTAACAGAAGAATACAGGTCTTTCAGTATCTCAAGGAAATAAAATAGATGCCAGCAAGCTATAACAGCATATTTGGTATAATTTTTGCAACACAATATGCATGACTCTTGGGAAATTAATAAGGGCAGTTTTATGTTTATTTGTTCTTTCATTCTTTTTTCTTTTATTCATTACACCTGATCAAGTATCTGCTCAACAAAAAGCCTTCTACGGTAGAAAATACCATTTTTCAGGTCTGATTGAGCTTACCTATCGGGATTACAGCACAAAAACCATTCATGATGGAAACAAGACCGAGAGCAATTGGTCCGCCTTTGAGCAAAGGTATAAATTGGGGCTTAGCGGTTTCATATATCATCCCAGACTTTTATTATTTTCCACGAGTGTATCATTCATAAATGAGGAAATAAAAGATGATTTAAGCGGCAGAAATAAGGGAATAAGTTATGATCTTTCTGCTTCCTTGCTTCCACAAAGACCTGTCTCCTTGAATATTTTTGCAATGAGAGCTACATCCCGGATAGAGGGATGGGGTGCGTCACCATACGAAGTCACTTCCAACACATACGGAGCAAGCTTATTTGTTACACAGAGAAAACTTCCTGTGACAATAATTTCATATAATCACTGGGATTATACTCAGGATAGGGATCAAATCGAAAAGGTAACGAATATTTTTGGACAGTCTGTCTATCAAAGGAAGCGGGTGGAAGAAAAGATAGAGTTTGACGGGGTTGACTTTCGAATAACCGGGGCACTGAAGTCTCCAAAACTGAACTACTCACTGGGCGGAAATTTTTTCGAATATTCCAATCCTTACAGGACTTATACCGGCCAGAACCTGAGAAGTACGATAGATGTACACATCAAGAAAGATACTACCCTGTCCACGTACTTTCACTACTCAAATATAGATATCTCAACCCTCACGAATATCGGGGTTCTATTGAAATTAAGTCCACTTGGGCGTTTCCACCATAGCTATGGTTACGATTTTCTCACATCTGAAACAGGAAGGGGAGGAATAACCAATTTCCATAATGTTACCGCTCTGTGGAACTACCGGTTTAATACCTGGTTCCGTGGCAAGGCAGACCTCCGTTACCGATTTGGTGACAGGAATGGTGAGCATGAGGAGCTCTATGATACAGCCATGAACCTGGACTATAAGCGACCAATAAAATCTCTTGACTTTCTTTCAAGCTACGGATTTTCTTATGCTAATAAATTGAATCAGGGAGACTATAAAATGGTTGATCATACATTTGGTCTTGGTCTTGCAACCAGACAACTCAGGGCAGGAAAGATATATTCAAATTATAACTTTTCCTATAAGACATATGATGCAGCATATACAATACCGGATAAACCTGATAAGACAGCCCATTTTGATTCCAGAGAACATAAACTCAAGACAGGAGTCACTGGGAAGGGTTTCGGAAGGATGTATTGGACTGTAGAAGCAGAAGGGAGATATTCCAACTTAACAAATGGGGTGGGAGGATCAGAAATATCCTTCTGGTCAACTGAAAGTCAATGGGCACAAAATATCAGGGATTATACTATGTCAGGAGAAGTGCGATATCCTATCCGGGGCAAAGGGGATACTACCTTTAAGTCCAGCTATACTACTGGAAAGATAAATTCAAATGAAATACAAAAATATTCTTATGAAGGACGATTGCAGTACCATATCTTTAAAAACCTGTCCTTCTCAGCATGGTGGAGGGAAGAATGGTGGAGCAAAGGATGGTATAGCTGGTACGGTCCTGATGAGAGAGTGTATGGAACGAAAAACAGGGAATATCAAATAGAAACTTATTATAGGTTAGGCAGTACATCCTTTTCCATAGAATATAATGTTTCAAAGATAATTACTAGTTCAAGTTCAGAGTATAAACGTCTCTATATGAAACTCAGCAGGCCGATATGAAATTAAAACAATTTCAAATAATCAATTCTCAATGAAAAATTATCAATAAAATTGAACTTGATAATTGATAATTGATAATTTTAACTTAAATATGATACACGCTATACGCTACACGCTATACGCTCTTATTATCTTAATTATTGGGTGTGCTACGCCTGAACTCAGTCCTCAGTCCTCAGCCCTCAGTCCTCAGTTACCTGTTCTTGTCTGGCCTCCTCCTCCCCAGACACCGCGAATCCAATATGTGAGAAGCATTTCAGGTCCACAAGATATAGGGACAAAGGTATCATGGTTCAAAAAAACAATCAATGCTATTTTCGGTAAAGAAGATGACATGGAGGAGATTATGCTCAGACCGTATGGCGTCTTTGCTGACTCGGAACGGATATATGTTACCGACCCGGGCAGCAATAGTGTCCACATCTTCGACATGAAAGAAAAAAGGCATCTCATAATACGGAATGGGAAAAAAGAGAATCTCATATCACCCATCGGCATTGCAGTTGATAAAAACGGTGAACTGTATGTCTCTGATTCAGTGCTGAAGAAAGTTTTATCATTTGATAGAGAAGGGAAATATCTGCGTGAAATAGGCTCTTCCCAATCATTCATAAGACCAACGGGCATCGCGATTGATGAAGAGAGGATTTATGTAGTTGATACCCATGCGCACCATGTGTTAGTATTTTCAAAAAAAGAGGGCACATTCCTTTTTCATTTTGGTAAACATGGCAATGGTAAAGGTGATTTTAACTATCCAACACATATATGTATAGATAAAAATGGATTTCTCTACATTACAGATTCCATGAACTTTAGAGTACAAATATTTGACCGGGATGGGAATTTTATTTCTACTTTTGGCAAACACGGTGATGGTTCAGGGGATTTTTCAAAATCGAAAGGCATTGCTGTAGATTCCGAGGGCCATATCTACGTGGCAGATGCCCATTTTGATACTGTTCAGATATTCGATAAAGCGGGGAATTTCCTCCTTGACTTTGGGAAAACAGGGAGTGAAGAGGGACAAATGGTGCTCCCATCAGGAATCTTTATTGACGAACAGGACAGGATTTATGTGGCTGATTCCTATAACAGGAGGATTCAGATATTTCAGTATCTGAAGGAGAAGAAAGAACTCAATTCAAAATGATCAATTATCAATACAAAATGAGCATTGAAAATGAAACTTGATAATTGTTCATTGATAATTTTACTAATACGGTCATAAGTATGAAGACATTGATTATAAAATCCCTCCTCACCTCCCTTTGCTAAAGGGAGGCAATGTACCCCTCTTTGGCAAAGAGGGGCAAGGGGAGATTTTTCAATAATGATGCCTTACTTATGCACTTCTTAGTAACTTGTGAGATATGAGTATAAATAAGAAATTACGATTTATTCTATTAGTCGCTTTAATCACCCTATGGCTTGTGCCAGCAGCCCAGTCAGCAACACCTATCTACGTTCGAACGGGCGGGGATGACACTCTATGCAACGGCACGGTGAATGTTGATTATAGCCCTGGCGTTGCTCCGAACTGCGCCGTCCAGACTATTCAGAAGGGTATAGATCTGGTGGATTCCAATGGCACGGTGAATGTCGCTTCAGGTACATACAATGTAACTGCTCCAATTATTGTCAATACATCTGTAACAATCACAGGAGATACGACAACTCCAGGGAATGTCATTGTCAATGCTCCAACCTCTGGTTCGGATAGAGATTGTTTTCAGGTTCGAGCGAATGACGTTACCATTCAGGGATTTACCCTGAATAATGCCCTGAGCCAGATATCAGGGGATGGTTATCAGAATGCCGGTATTATGGTTGGAAATGATGCTGCAAACACGCTCATGGCATCACCGGGAGAAATCAATGTGAATGGCGGGAACTTTAGCTACAATGTGCTGGATAATAATGGATTCGGTATCTATGTATATCGTTCTAGGAGGATTGTGATTTCACACAATGAGGCAAAAAACAGCAGCACCAGCGGATCAGGATCTCCGGGGAATGGAATCCACCTCTCAAAATCCCCGCCTGCAACATATGTTATGACCGGAAATACCATTGAATACAACTCGGTGCATGATAACGGGCGGCACGGTATCTACCTTGCCGGGGTCTCCGGAACCAAGATATATGGTAATTCGGTCAATAGCAATAACGACTACAATGTTTATATTGACAGCTATGTTTACGGTATCCTGTTTGCCGGTAATACGATTGGTGCATCTACATCCACGTATGGATTAATCATAGAAGATGGGTTGGAAGGAGGAACAGGTGCATATCCTAAGAATATGGTTGTCAATTACAACAGTTTTGCAAACTCAAACGGTGCTGTTGGGGTAAAACATTACTACGGGACCCTTAATATCAAATACAACTGGTGGGGTGATTCAGCAGGACCAAATGTGCGTACGAATGGAACATGGGATGGTCCCGGATCATCTGGCAGGCTTCATATCTGGCCCGGAATGTCTGCTAACTATACTTCCTGGTTAACATCTTTTAGTCCTGATCTTGTTATTTCCAAGATTTATGCTCCATCCCGCACGGCACGTGGGGCACCTATCAATATAAAAGATATAACGTGGAACAAGGGCGCTGATAATACAAGTACATTTAAAACAAAGTTTTATTTATCAGAAGACACAACACTTGATGGAGGAGATGTATCACTTCTTGGCGAACGCGAACCATCTATATCCGAACTTGCTGGTGGCACAAAGAGCACTGGCACAACACCTGTAACTATTCCTTCAGGTACAACTTCAGGTGCATACTTTATCATTGGAAAAGCAGATGCAGATAATGATGTCAATGAAAGTAATGAGAATAACAATACAAAGTATAGAATGATAACAATAGGACCTGACCTTCAGATCTCTTCTCTTATAGCTCCAGCATCTGCAAGTCCTGGAACAAATATTTCTATCACAGATACAACAAGGAACAACGGTGCTGCTGAAGCTATCTTATCAACAACGAAGTTCTACCTCTCAATTGATAAACCACTCGATTCAGACGATACACTTCTTGTGAGCAGATCTATTCCAGTTCTTGGCGTCTGGGGAAGTAATACAGGAACTTCTACAATCACCATTCCCTCAGACACACCACCAAACATGTGGTACTATATAATTGGTAAAGCAGACGCAGACAGTAACATTACCGAATACAACGAGAATAACAATGTGAGAATAAAAGCCATATGGATAGCACAGTAAAACAATTATCAATTATCAATTATCGATACAAAATTAGCAATGCGGGAAATCGTGAACTTTAGACAAATCTTAAAATTTTACATTTTACATTTTGTATTGTTCATTTTAACTTTCATTCCTCTTTTCGCAATAGCTGGAGTAAAAGATACAAAGCATAACCTTTCTGTCTCAGGACCTGGAGAAATTATAGCAGTTGAAGAGACACAGATTTGCAAATTCTGCCATACTCCTCATAACTCAAGCCCTGCATATCCCCTGTGGAGTCATCAGCTATCGGCAGTTGTAAACTATATTAACTACTGGAGTCCTACCCTGCAATCCTATAGTGAAGGGGCAGCCCCACCTATTGACGGTTTGTCAAAGCTGTGTCTGAGTTGCCACGATGGGACAGTAGCGCTTGGAGCAGTGGCAGCCTGTAGGGAGGACATAGATATGGTTATAATTCCTGGGATTATTGATGCTTCAGGGAAACTTCTTCCGGGTGCTGCAGGGTATATTGGGACCGATTTATCAGGTGGGCATCCCATATCAATTTTGTTTGATGAGAACTTGAAAAATAAGAGAAATGCAGAAACAGAGCTCTGTCATCTTAACTGGCCGCTAACTGATAACGATGTAAAGCGGTATCCCACACAGGGTGGTTACGGTGTCCAATGTCCATCATGCCATGATCCACATGGTAGCAAAGGAGTACCCGATGCTCCCCCATTCTGGAGAAAGGGGACACATGATGATGTTTGCAATGTATGCCATAAACAAGGATGTATACAGGAGTGGTAGTGGTAAATAAATGTTCAGGCTAATATCAATTTCGGTATTCTTAATACTCTTTATAGCTTACTCCCCTGTTTATCCAAAATCCTTGGGGGAGAAACCCCATACGGATAAGAGCAAACTCCCCAGGGGGTGTGCAAGTTGCCATAGAGGTCATGGCAGGCCAAATACCCCTATGCTTCCGGAACGTAAGGATGTCTTTTGTTTCAGATGTCACGGTCATAGTGTAAATGTAGAGAGGACAATAAAAAGGGGGGATCTGTCACCGAATACAAAAACAGATAATATCCAGGCTGAATTTGAAAAGCCCTACCGTCATCCGATTGAAAAAATAGGGATTCATAGGTTTAGTGAGACCATGCCTGAGAGGGATCCATCAATACCAAGACATGCGGAGTGTATAGATTGTCACCATCATCACTATGTAACTAAAGAGAACAAAATGGAAGGAATTAAGGGAGTAAACAGAGAAGGAGTAAAAGTTGATGGCATAAGTTTTGAATATGAACTCTGTTTTAAGTGTCATTCATATAGTGCAAATCTCCCAGCAAATCAGACAAATAAAGCTGAACTTTTTAGTATATCAAATCCATCGTATCATCCAGTGGAAGCCCCGGGCAAGAATAATGATGTCTGGAGCCTGTCCCCACCCCTGACATCATTAAGCCTGATCAAATGCACGGATTGCCATAACAATGATAATCCTTTAGGTCCCAAAGGACCACATGGCTCTGCCTACAGATATATCCTTAGCAAAAATTTTACTGAAACTGACGGTCCAGAGGGACCCTTTCAATATGAACTTTGTTATGCCTGCCATAGAAGGAGTGGTATCCTCAGTGATGAAAGCTTTCAGTTACACAATCTGCATATCTCTGCCGAAGGCACATCGTGCAGGACATGCCATAATCCTCATGGGAGTACCAAATATACTCATCTTATAGATTTGGATACCACATCCATAAGGCCATCAAGCAGTGGCCGTCTAGAATTCATGGATCTGGGGAACAAGGCAGGCCAGTGCTTTTTAACGTGTCATGGAAAAGACCATAACCCGGCAGTATATCCCGCTGTTTCACCGATACCGTCTCTACAGCCTACTCGTCGCCGCTGAACCCCGCTAAATTGTCCTCGAGTTCAAACAGCAAATCTCTTATATCCTCTAATGCATACTGGATTTCATCTGTAATTTCATTTGCTTTTGTGATATCATCCTCTGTAGATTGCCCTCCTTTATTTATGAGAGCAGATACCGAATCACACAGACCCTTAACTTTGGAAAAATGATTGATTATATCTCCCTCTATATCTACCTTCTTCCTATTCTCCTGTCTTGATTGTTCTTCCATATTTGCTCCTCCTTTTTAAGTATACACCCTGTTTAGCTCTTGAATTATACAGGAATCGTTATAAAATGTCATGTTTTCGTTGTCATCCTGAACCTGCCTGCCCCGCAATGCGGAGCATGGCCGGGGTTTCAGAATCTCTAAAAGCAAGACCCTGAAATGAATTCATGGTGACAAGGGCTTATTGGCCTCTTTTATCAAATCCTTCATCTCCCTTACCGCCCTTTCCATACCAACAAACACAGCCCTTGATACAATACTGTGTCCAATATAGAGTCCTCTTATACCTTCTATGGAAGCTATGTTCTTGACATTCCAATAGTTAAGACCATGGCCGGCATTCACTACAAGCCCCATCTCTATCGCATGTCTGACTGCATTTATGACACGAATTAATTCCTCTTTCTGTCTTTCACCTTTAGCATTTACATAGGTTCCAGTATGGATCTCCACCATATTTGCACCTATCTGGTGTGATAGAGTAATATCTTCGATGTCAGGATTGATAAAGAGGCTCACAGGGATACCTCTATTATGTATCTTCATTATTGCATCTGAAATAATCCTTTTTTGTGCCTTCACATCAAGGCCACCTTCTGTTGTGAGCTCCTGTCTTTTTTCAGGAACAAGGGTAACAAGGTCAGGCTTGATTGTGGTGGCAATGCCAATCATCTCTTTTGTTGCTGCCATTTCGAGGTTTAATTCAACAGGGACAAAATCTTTTAACATCTTCAAATCTCTGTCCTGAATATGGCGTCTGTCTTCCCTCAGATGAACCGTAATGCCATCTGCACCACCAAGGATTGCAAAAGTGGCAGCCATAACAGGGTCAGGCTCAATACCCTTCCTTGCCTGCCTTAACGTAGCAACATGGTCAATATTAACACCTAAAAGCATAATTTCAAGTTAAAATTATCAATTAGCAATTAACATTTCAAATTTATTTTTAAATCAGACAGTATTGATTCATCTATTCTTCTTTGCTGTAACAATACTTTTTGCAATAATTGCACATAATTCCATAGATTCCTGAATAAGTGGTTCCACACGCTCTGGTTCTAAAATTTCAGATCTTAAAACAACTTTTAACCAGAATCTTGTTTCTTTTAGCTCTTTTAAAACGATGCCTAACTTATGAATAAAATCTGCTCTTGATTCTGCACCACGAGATTCTTCATAGTTTGATCCTGGCGATGTGCCTGATCGAAGAAGTTGTCCTCCGATATGTTTACCAATTATAGTGTTCGGCAGAGATTTCACAAGTTTTATTATCCGTACAGTATAATCAAGCAAACGATCGGCCAGTTCATCACCCTTATCTTTTTTTAATTGATTTTGCATTGCTACAAATTCAAGTTAAAATTATCAAGTCAAATTTTAAATGATAATTTTTCATTGCTAATTGTTCATTTTAACTTGTTTTTTTAACAGATCCTCGGCAACTGGTCGCCTGAGAGCATCTCTACTATCCGTGTTCCGCCTATGGATGTCTTCAACAAGACCATTTGAGCTGGAGACTCACGAACCTCACCAATGATACAGGTTTCCTTACCCAGCGGATGTTTTTTCATTACACTAACGAGATAATCTGCCATATCAGGGGTTACTATAGCAACAAGTATACCTTCATTAGCTACATAAAGCGGGTCGAAGCCAAGAAGATCACATGCCCCTCTCACTCCTGATGGCACAGGGATTGCGTCTTCTTCAATAACAATACAGTATCCTGAATCAGATGCAATCTCTTTAAGGGTTGTTGCAAGCCCTCCCCTCGTGGGGTCTCTCATGGCATGGATCTCTTTCGTTACATTCAACATCTCGTAGACAAGTCCATTTAAGGGTGCTGTATCACTCAATACGGGCGGGTTAAAACTGAGGCCGTTTCTCTCTCCAATAATGGCAATCCCGTGATTTCCAATGGACCCGCTTATGATAACCCTGTCATTAGGCATAACCCGTGCAGGAGCAATGTCAAGCCCTTCTTCGACTATCCCGATTCCCGATGTATTGATGAATATGCCATCTCCCTTTCCTTTGTTGACCACCTTTGTATCGCCAGCAACGATCTTTACTCCTGCCCTTTGAGCAGCCTCTGACATGGAAGTAAGAATTCTTTTTAAATCCTCAAGTGGGAATCCCTCTTCAAGGATAAAGCCTGAGGTCATATAAAGAGGTCTTGCACCAACCATAGAAAGGTCGTTTACCGTGCCATAGACAGCAAGATCACCAATATTCCCTCCCGGGAAAAAGATAGGCGAAACAACATAAGAATCAGTTGTAAATGCAATCCTTCCTTGACTGATTCCTTCAAGCACAGCAGAGTCATTCAGGGTTGTAAGCTCGAATTCAGGGGCAAACTGCTCCCTGATTAACTGATGCATCATCTTTCCACCACTACCATGACCGAGTAGAATTTTATCCATGATATACTCCTGAATACTTATAATAAGCTGCGCAGCTTCCTTCAGTGCTCACCATACATGCACCGACAGGCCTCTCTGGAGTGCACGCCTTCCCAAAGAGAGGGCAATCTGTTGGTATCTTCACTCCCCTGAGTACAAGTCCACACTGGCAGCCTTTCGGTTCCTGAGCTTCCGGGACATCAATATGTATTACTTTATTTACATCTCTATGGCTGTATTTATCTTTCAATGTTAATCCGCTCCGGGGGATTACCCCGATTCCCCTCCAGTTTGCATCACACGGCTCAAAGTATTCATTGATGAGGGATACTGCCTTCTGATTGCCTTCTTCCTTTACTGCCCGTTTGTATTGAATCTCCACAGCAGCCCTCCCCGACGCAATCTGTTCAAGGAGCATCATGATGCTCTCAAGGATGTCATCCGCATCAAATCCTGTTATCACAGAAGGCACGCGGTAATCAGATGCGATAAATTCATAAGGTCTGCTCCCGATAATGGTACTGACATGTCCGGGGAGGATTAAACCATCTATTCTGACATCTTTCGAATCAAGAAGGGCCTTCAGTGCTGGAGGGACTATCTTATGAGCTGAATAGATATAAAAATTATCAATATCCATTTTTTCTGCCTCAAAGAGTGTTCCAGCAACAGATGGTGAGGTTGTCTCAAATCCTGTTGCAAAAAAGACTATCTTTTTCTCCTTATCCTCTGCTGCAATTTTTAATGCATCTATTGGTGAATAAACAATCTTTATATTAGCACCTTCTGCCTGTGCATCAAAGAGGGACTTCTTATTCCCGGGTACCCTCATCATGTCACCGAATGTGGTAAGGGAAACATTACTGAGTCTCGAAAGGGCAATAGCAACATCCACATCTTTAATCGGTGTTACGCATACTGGACAGCCAGGCCCGCTCAGAAGGGTGATATCTTTGGGTATGACATTCCGTATGCCATGTCTGAATATTGCAACCGTGTGTGTCCCGCATACCTCCATGAGTTTAACCGGCCTTCCAATGGAATCCTTAAGATTTTTAATCTTTTCAACCACTTCTTTCATTATACACTCCTTTCAAATCCCCCCATCCCCCCTTTGATAAAGGGGGGCAAGGGGGGATTATTTTCACCCTATCCCTGCCTTCAATCTCTCTCTAATTATATATACCTGGCCAAGGGATATTCCAGCATCATTTGTTGGCACCTTATCATGTATATGAACAATCATCCCCATTGATTTCAGTGTATCAATAGTCCTTTCAAGCAGATACATATTCTGAAAGACACCACCACATAAAACAACATCTTTTATTAAATGCAGGGATGAAAGCTTCTCTACAACACGTGCAATAACCTTAACAATTGTATTATGGAACCGTGATGCGATAACACCCTTATCTTCCTTTCTTTCTACATCCCCGATAATCCTCAAAATAGTTGGCGAAAAATCAATCTCAACAGGGTCTCTGAATTTTATATCAACTGGATAATCATCAAATATATCAGGTCTTGTAATTGACTCAAGTGCTATTGCTGCCTCACCTTCGAAGGTATTCCTGTCACATACGCCGATCATTGCTGATACTGCATCAAAAAGGCGGCCAGAGCCTGATGAAAGCGGCGAAAATTCTCTTTTATCTGAAATGTGCAGAATATCCTGAATCTTCTTAGAACCGTATCGTTCGATAAAGTCGACAGATTCAAGATACTTCATCTCCTCATCTCCAGCCATTTTATGGATATAGCTTGTAGCTGTCCTCCACGGTTCCCTGACAGATGCTTCACCACCCGGAAGAGGGATATAGGCAAAATGCCCTGCCCTTTTGAATTCCCTTGTGTCTGCAATAAGAAATTCTCCACCCCAGAGATTACCATCCGTGCCATAACCTGTTCCATCAAAGGAGACACCTATCACCTTATCTTTCATGCCCTTTTCAGCCATGACAGATGCAACATGGGCATAGTGGTGCTGGATACCAACCTTTTTCATCCCCTCCTGTTTCAGTGCCCACTGCGTTGATAAATACCCTGGATGGAGATCATACGCAAGTGCTTCCGGATTTACCCTGTAAACTGCTTTCAGGTTTCTCAGGCTCTCTTCAAAAAAATTTAATGTCTCATAGTTTTCCATATCACCTATATGCTGACTTGGTATTGCAAAATTTCCTTTTGTAAGGGTAAAAACATTTTTAATATCAGCACCACATCCAAGAACCTCCGGACCGTCCTCATGCAGTACAATAGGATCAGGCACATATCCTCGTGAGCGACGGATAAAAGATAAAGAGGGTTGAAGTCTCAAAGGAGATAATCCAGTAATCCCCCCTTGCCCCCCTTTAGCAAAGGGGGGTGTGGGGGGATTTGTTCTAAAATTGATGACTCTTACAACCGAATCATCAACCCGCATAAAGATATCCCTGTTGTGTATAAGGAATGCATCTGCGATACTCGATAGTTTGATAACTGCCTCATTATTATCAATCACAATAGGCTCTTCCGAAAGATTCCCACTCGTCATCACAAGGGCATCAAAGTTATGAAAAATCCCCCCTAACCCCCCTTTAGCAAAGGGGGGATGGGGGGATTTGTTAGTAGCTGAGTGCCGAGTTGGGAGTTCTGTATTCATAGGGTAGTAAAAAAGTAAATAATGTAGTGGCGTGTATGGCAACATAAATCCAATACATGGATTATTGGGTGAAACAGCCACCGGTAAATTGTTATCTATCTTTTTCAAAAGCACAATCGGTCTTTTATTAGAAATGAGGAGCCTTTCCTCTTCTTGAGAAACTTCACAGAATTTCCTTATTGTTTCAACATCCGGTGACATCAGGGCAAAAGGTTTGTTACTTTTTCTCTTCCTCAACCTTAGTAAATTAACAGCATCTTCATTCGTTGCATCACAGGCAAGATGGAATCCTCCAAGCCCTTTAATAGCAACAATATGCCCTTCTTTTAAAAGTCTTATTGTTTTCTTAATCGGGTTTTCTTTTTCATCAACCTTTAACTTTTTTTCTGAAAATACCCCCTCACCCTTGCCCTCTCCCACAAGGGGAGAGGGAACATTTATATACCCCTCCCTCGACGGGAGTCTACCAAACCATCTCCCCTCCCTCGACGGGAGGGGTTGGGGAGGGTGATTATTTAATGATTCATTCTTCATTGTTAATTTTACGTGTGGTCCGCATACCGGACATGCGTTCGGCTGGGCATGGAATCTTCTGTCTTCCGGATTATGGTATTCCCTATCGCAATCAGCACACATCTTAAACACAGACATCGTGGTATTCGGTCTATCATAGGGAATAGATTTTGTTATGGTATATCTCGGACCACAGTTTGTACAGTTTATGAAGGGATAAAGGTAGCGCCTGTCATTCTTATCCAGCACTTCCCGAAAACAGTCCTTGCATATCGAGACATCTGGAGAGATAAGGGTAAAACTCCCTTCATCCGCACTTTCAACAATCTGAAAATCCTGATAACCGTAATAGGGCATGGGAATGACATCAACGTCCATGATTTGCGAAAGTGGAGGAGCTTCGCTGGTAAGCCGATCAATAAAGGTGGAGATGTGATCACCTTCAATCTCGATAGTAACACCTTTCGATGAGTTCATTACGAAGCCTTTAAGATTCAAGGATTTAGCAAGACTGTAAACAAAGGGTCTGAAACCAACTCCCTGTACAATGCCTCTGACTAATATTTTTATCCTTGTGTGATTCATTAAATATTAAAAACAGCTTCGTGATATTTCATGTTCACGGGGTTATTTTCAAGTTAAAATTATCAATTAGCAATTATCAAGTTAAATCTCACTGCTAATTTTGCATTGATAATTGCTAATTTTTACTTTACCTGTGAGTGTAGCCAGTCTGCCCATTCTCTTATCCCCTCGCCTGTCTTGCAAGACACATCGAATATCTTCAAGGATGAATTAAGGGATAAGGAATCTCTTTTCATCTTTCCTAAATCTGCATTGGTATAAGGCAGGAGGTCAATCTTGTTCAACAGTAATGCTGATGACTCCTGAAACATCAGTGGATATTTGAGTGGCTTATCATCTCCCTCTGCTATGCTCAGGAGCATAACCTTGATGTTCTCACCAACCTTGAATTCTGCAGGGCATACAAGATTTCCAACATTTTCTATAATGAGCAGATCCATGTCTTTCAGAGGCATATCTGGAAGCACCTCATTAATCATATTCGCATCAAGGTGGCACGCACTACCTGTGTTTATCTGAATGACAGGGATCCCGAGGCTTTCTATCCGCTGGGCATCATCTGTCCCTGCGATATCACCCTCTATAACACCTATCTTTATTTTCCCATTCAGTTCCTTAATTGTTCTCTCAATAAGAGATGTCTTTCCTGCTCCGGGTGCACTCA
>VGWY01000036.1 GCA_016873575.1 Nitrospira sp.
TGTTTTAGAAGAAATTGAAGTATGAAGAGAAAGGATCTGATCAGGCACCTGGAACGTTATGGATGCGTTCTGTTAAGAGAAGGTGCAAAACATTCCCGTTATATAAATCTTGCCAATACAAATAAATCAACAACGGTACCAAGACATACCGAGATTGCTGACCTTTTGGCAATCAAGATTTGCAGACAACTCGGTATCCCTGATCCAAAATAAAGACATGGGGCAGCAGCCCTTCATCTCCCTCGTTAACCAAATACTCCATGACAAGTATAAAGACCCCAATGCTGCCACATCTGCCCTTGAACGCCAGATAAGCTGGTCTATGAACTCTACGATCTCACACCGGAGGAGATTGAGATTGTGGAGGGGGAAAATGCCAATAAATAATTTCTCTGGCACAACATATGTTGCATTTTCAGACCTGAACGGTTTCAAGGAAATGATGCGAAATCATGAGAAAGCTGCTAAGGCATTGGATAAGTTATATAAAACCGTCTACGCATTAAAAGTCAAACCCGAATATTTTCAGAAGATTGGACAAAATGCCTGAAAAACCTTTAATATTAACCATATGCGAGAGTGGCGGAACTGGCAGACGCGCTGGACTTAGGATCCAGTGGGTAACTCCGTAGGGGTTCAACTCCCCTCTCTCGCACCATCAAGCACATCAACCACTTACGCCAATCCATGTTATTAAAAGCCTTGAATATCAATGGTTTTATCATGGTCATAGCCCTTAAATTATCTAACATCAATGATTTACGGTACTTATCCACTCTTCCTTTATCTCCTCATTTTGACCGATTGTAACCTTTTTGTAACCATTTGTAACCTTTTCGAGTCTGTCCTTTGTATTCTGATGCATCATGGACACTTTCTCAGATGCCCTTCTTAAGTCTGCCTCGTTGACAATGTTATAGCGGTCAAAGACAGCCCTTGTCTTATGCCCTGAAATCTTCATAGCTACCTTTTCAGGGATTCCAGCCCTTATCATGTTTCTAATTGCAGTTCTTCTGAGGTCATGGAATATACGACCTTCAAGTCTTGTGTCTTTACAGGCTTTATCCCATGCACCTCTAAAATCTTTAATCTTCTGGCCTTCCCTGAAGAACACTAAAAGACATTGAGGGTATTCTTTATCCCTGATAGCCTTCTGCTTCAGAATAGCCTCATATAGCTCACCTGTGAGATAAATGATCCTTGCCTCATCATTCTTTGTGGTTCCTGCATCAAGGGTAATTTTCCCTTCAATGAGGTTTACTTTAGGCCATTCAAGGGATAGAATTTCTCCTTTCCTCATACCAGTATAGTATCCCATAGTCAAGACAGGCTTTAAATAATCGGATAGGGTGTCCTTAAGTCTCAGGTACTCATCATGCTCAAAATAACCAGTCCTTATATTGTTTTCTTTCAGCTTAGGTATATAGGGTATCTGGATAACCTTTGAAGGGGTCTGTTTTGCACCTAAAGAAAACATACGCTGTAACGCTGATAACTCCCTGTTGATAGTTCCATTCTCGGCCCCTTCTTCCTGTCTTTGGACTATATACCTCTGTATCAGGTCTGTAGAGATGTTAGAGGCTCTCATCTGTGAGAAGTGAGTATTGAGATGCAATAGGCTGTATTCAACTCTATCAAGGGATTTCTTACCGTTCATCTTGTAGTCATTAACAAGGTCTTGCGCAAGCTCATCAAAAAGTATCTTCTCAACTCTTAGTCCGGGGAATTTACTGTTTGCGATCTGTCCTTCTCTAAGTTTCAGCTTTCTTTTGGCTTCCGTCTCTTTATCGGTATGTGTGCTTTCAAAGTAAGGCTTACCATTGCGATAATACTTAATCCAGAAGATATGACCTCTCTTATAAACCATTCCCATTACCTTTTCACCTCCTTTTTCTTTTTCGTTACCCTCGTCTTTCCTTTACCTCCTTTCTTTACCTTTAAGCATTTAAGGGCCAAATGCAAAAAGGCTGGTATTTGTCTATCACCTGATTCCCATCTGGAAATACAGGCTTTCGTAACATTTAGCATTTCTGCTAAGGCTATTTGTGTCAATCCGTGCTTTTCTCTCCACTCAATTAATTCTTTAGGTGTCATATTTACTATGTTACCAATGGTAACTATATTTGTCAAGTTAAAAATTAGAAGGTGAATTGAGTCTTATTTTTTTCTATCCATGATTCCATATCGTGTATATCAAGAAGGATTCTCCTACCATCCTTAATGTACGGTATCTTACCAGCCCATAGCATCTCTCTAACAGCCCAGACACTCCGGCCTAAGTATAACGAGGCTTCTTTGATTGAGTAAAGGCGTTTATTAATTGCCTGGCTCACTGGATTATTAATCCTGTGTGCCTTTGCAAAGGCTTGATAATCCTTGCTCTGCAAATGCCATGTAACCGTTTTGTAACCATAAACTTAGGTCTTTTTAATCCCTCTTAGTCTCAATATCTGAAAGACACAATAATTGATACAGTCTAAAAGCTCTTGCTCTACCTCACGGATAAAGTCCTTTCTGTCTGTAGTAAGGTCAAGCTCTCCATGTTCAGCCCTGCCTTTATCGTATTTGCTTAAGGCTTGCCTTATGACAATCTCTATATCCTTATCAAATGGCTTCATAAAGCATGTCTGTTTGAGGGGGGGTATGATTCCAATTGCTTGGAAAGTTTAAGTTTAATCCCCTCTTCATCTCTAAGTAGAATCCAAAGTGGTTAATCTTGGTCTTCCTCTTTGTTGCCCAAAATATCCATGTGGATTTTCCTAATTATTTCATCTAAAGGAACAACACCGTGCAAATGTTTCTCGGCTGCATAGCTACCATCTAACTTGAAACTCATATCAAGCCCTTTATGTGCAATGTTGAGGTCGGCGCTATCAATTATTTGCTTAAGCCTTCTGATCCTGTATGGTTTATCTATTCCGACATAATCCATCAACTCAGAAATAGACATTTGAATTTCTTCTTTAGCCATTAACTGGCTTGATAGAGACTTCGCACTCTCCCTTGAAGTTACATCGTAAGAGTCCATAGCTGCCTGAGTCTGAGTTTTACCCTGTGCTATTGCTATGCAGAATTTCTGCTCTTTCTTGGTAAGTTTCTGTAAGCTTTCAGGAGGTGGAGGTAGGGTAAGCCTCTTGAGTCTTTTATGTATGGCTACAGGTGAAACTCCGAAATGTTGAGCTATCTCTTTCTGGTTTTTACCTTCCTTTAACAGCCTTAAAATCTCTTGGTCATCTGTCTTTCTTTGTTTCATCCTCTTTACTCCCTCAAATCAGTTAATTGGTTAATTTTTAACCTTCCTTGGTTATCTCCGCTACCTTTGAACCCTCAAAAACTTCTTTGACCTGATGTATCACCCTCAAAGAGTCCTTATCCAGTCCCTTGAGCTTCCTTATCTCATCACCTGTGTAAGTAGCTTCTTTTATTCCCTGAGACCTCAGAGAGTACATATCCTCATCTGTTTCTACTGCCCATAGATAAGCCTGTAGAATGTTTGAATAGATGCGGTAAGCTACTTTCTCAATAGGACTGATTAGCCCATCCTGAATTAAAAGGATCGCTTCTTCTTTAGAAAGCCTTACCTCCTGCCCTTCCTTTAACATCAATGTCCCTTCAGGTGTCTCTGTCTCGAACTCTCTTAGGATTTTAAAGGTCATTCGACTACCTCAAGAGTCTTTAAATATTTCTTCTCCCCTATGTCCTGTAACTCTCTACTACTCTCTACCAAACTTTCAAACCCTTTATTATCAAGGCTTTGGCTTAGTAGAGTTTCAGTAGAGTTTTCCTGACTCTCCACTAACTTTCTACTATCGTAAACCGTTGATATTCCTTGATTTGAGAGATTAGTAGAGTTTGGTAGAGTTTCTACAGGTACAGGCACATTATTATTTTCAATAATTCCATATTGCACTAAAAGAAGATTAAAATCTAACCTCTTTAAATGAATTTGAGAATAACCCATGATTATTTTAGTGCTAAGTCCTATAGCCTTAAGTTTCCTTCCTAAATATTGAGATGTGAGTTTGTATGCATCAGGCCGTGTTTTATTAAGTAGTTCTAAAACTTCTTGAGTTTTTAAAGTCCACTCAAGAACGCTCTCTGCCTCTGGTGACAGCTCATAAAGTGCCAATACAATTTGACCTTCTATGCTGCCCTTTTTATCTTCAAGCCTTTGCCCGGCTATCTCAATGAGTGCCTTTTTTAATGTCTCAAAGCTTTCAGGGCAAACTAATTTACAGACCTGCAAAAGAGGTTGTGATATATCCCATAACCTGCCGTTTAATTCTTGTAGAAGTGCAACTTCAGGCAGAGGTTTGTCCATTACTTTTGCCCTCCATGCCGTAAGTCTCTCTTTGAGTTCCTGTGCCTTCTCAGGTGTAGGATTTTCATAGTTACCGGGTCTGTTTGGCATGGTTATTGGAATGCATCGGGAGTCAAGGATTTTATGGACTGCCTCATTTGTGGCTATTATTGTCGGGCCATATACATTAAAATGCACCATATCCTTGAATGCTCCACGCTCAGGATACAACACCCTCGATACTGTTGCTCCTTTTTCATACCGTAGAAGTAAAATATCCTCAGAGCCACTTCTCTCGGCCTTTTTCCATATGTCTTTGATGTCAAAGAAAAAACTTACTTGCAGGTTCTGTGCGTATCTAAAGAGGTTCGCTTCTCTCATATCAACCTGATGAACACCCCTGTAAGCAATATATGTGAATGTTTTGCCTGTGCGTGATTTCCCTCTCTCCGGGACTGCATAAAATAAAAGCATGGGCAAGTAATGAATATCGGGATGATCATGGATATATGTTAAAAAAACGTTAAATGCTACCACCTGCCATTGATTGGCCTTCAAGAAGGAAAACCGCTTAAAATACTGCATTACATCATTAAAAAGGTTTAAGTCATCTTTAGCGACCCATTCAAAAACTTCCTTCGCTCTCGGTAAACTAAAAGGTAGGTTTTCTTTTTCCGGTGGGAAGCACTTATTCCCGTTAACGTCATAAAATTCCCGAGCAATAGATAATGATGTGTCATTGAGTTTTATAAGATAAATAACATAATTGTTTTCATCCAGGGCAACATCAACAAGGCCGGGGAAGCTTGCGCAGTAAATTAAGTCTCCGGCTGTTTGGTCTTTCAGCTTCTTGATGTCTTTGAGAATAGCCCTCTTGCCTATGTTTAACTTTTTCGCTAATTTCTCAATGTAAATAGCTTGCTCGGTCTCATTTTTAATTCTTGTAAGTTCTTTTAGAATTTCAGAAATGTTTTCTACTTTTGCGTTTTCAATCATTGCATCCAAAGAATGTAAGTCCAGCAATGCCTCACCCAGGTTAAAGTTTTTCTCAGTTTTCATGGATTACCTCACGATAGAGTTCAAGCTTTGCCTCCTCATTATTGCCCTGCAAAATTTCAATGTGATATAACCAGAGGCTCTCCATGTGGTAAAAATCTGCAAGCGCCTCTACATCTTCAATGGTCTTTGCTTTATCTTTCGCTACCTGAAGTGTGCGGTAAAGAGAACAGAGATCGTCGTAGTAGCTTTCACACCACGTTTTGAATTTTTTGATGAGCTCTTTTTTCTTAAGTTCCTGCCTTGTTTTTCCCTTCGGTTTTAACTCAATTCCGAGTCTCTTGCAAGCTTCCAAAAAATTAACAGATTCCATCCTCATAACGAATTCGATAACATCGCCACGTGCTCCACAACCATAGCAAATATAACTTTGAGAGTATGGCCTCACGAAAAATGATGGGTTCCTCTCAGCATGAAAAGGACAGGTACCACGCAGGTTTTTACCCACAGGGCGAAGCGTACTATATTTACTAATGACACTTGAAATTTCAGGCTTATCTATAAGGTTCACTTCGGTCCCACGCCTCATAATCTTCTCGGCTGCCCTTTCATTGACATCATCATTGCCCTTAGTTGCCTCTGTGCGTTTACAAAGTCGAGGACGTTTACAGACTCGTTGCTGTTGTAACTGGCTGATAATTTATAAAAGGTGTCATCTGCATTAAAGAGAAATGATACCCTCGTTCCATTTAATTCGAGTTCCGGTATATTTCCATGGAGATGTTGAAAGGCTGCAAAATTTAGGTCAAGGAGTTGTATTTTTGAAGGTGTGTTTTTTTTCATTTGCTGTATCTCCTTTTTTGCTTTTGCTATATAAATAGCTTAGCGGGGATAAAGCAAAAGAGTCAGTAGCGAAAAGAGTAAAAAGTTAAAAATCTTTTTACCTTTTTTGAGGGGTATAAGATCCGGGATGCTTTTTTTCTTTTTTCAAGTATTCTTTAAGTGTTCCTATTTTTAAGTCAAAAAAGTCTGCCATCAACTGCTTTGTTAACTCGGTTGGCTTGCTAATTAGCATCCTTATATATCCTTTTTCTACAATCTCTACGAGTCTTGAATCAGTCTCTTCTAATCTTTTTAATTCGGCCTTTTCTTTGAGGTCATTTTTATTTAAAGGCTCAGTCGTGTAAGTCTCTACATATTGCTTTCTCAGATACTTTGTTATTTTATGAAGATAAAAAAGCATATCATTAAGTGATAATAACGGTGGGATATAAATTTTGCTCCATTTTGTGTCTGTGGTTTTACTGCTTAATATGTCCCCTATTGCTTCTTTGGCTTTTTTCTTCTCTTTAGGACTTTGGGCATATTGGGCATCCCAGATAAGCTTGCCAAAATGAGCTACTAACTTTCTTGCAGAAGGATTATCAGACTCAAACAAATCAGGACACATAGGCACAAGTGATTTAAGCAAATTAGTTAAATGCTCAGGGTTATCTGGTAGGGGTCTTAAATCTTTTGCTGAATAAGTCAATGTATAAAGATTATTATTAATATCTTCTCTTACAGCGTTAAAAACCTCATCATATGTTTTGGTTTTGTAGTAATCTGGTTCAGCAGCAAAAGGTGGAGAAAATCCTTTATGAGGCCATGTAAATTTAACTTTTTTCATTCTCTTACTACCCCTCTTAGTGATCTCTCCTGTCAAGCATTATCAGGGGAAGGTGGTAGGAGTGCCACCTTATCGCCCTATAGTAGCTATCCCCTGAAATTATTTTTTCTTACATGAGACTAATCAAATAAATTGGTTGATGAAAGCATCTCGGACATCGTGCTGACAAAGAAGGCGGTAGAAAAATAATAGATTCGCTCCACTCCCAGTTACAAGAAGGGCATTTTAAAGATAGTGTAATAGGGTACTCTTCCAATTCCATCTCATTTATCGTCTTCTTTTTCTTTGATGTCTTCTTTTTCTTTTCCATTTTCTATCCTCCTTAGTGTCTCTCCTAAATAATCAGAGGAACCGCCAGGAGCTACCGCTTATGCTATCCCCTGTTACTTATACAATTTCAAAAACTCCTCTACCGTCATCCCCTGCCTTTGCTATCTGATCTCTTAACAATCCCTGCTTTATAGGTTTTCCCTTATGCACAGGAATTGAGAGGATATTTATATTTCCCTCTTTTGTTAGTTTTACATGGCTTCCTTTCTGTCCTGCTGATTTCCAGCCTGCTCTTTCAAATGCCTTTATAATCCTGTCAGGCTTCAGGTTATGCAGGCTACTCATGAAGCCTTCTTAACCTTTCTCTTTTCCTCTACTACTTCAAGATGACCTTTAATGGCATCCTTTATCATCTCAAGTGCTTCCTCTACTGTATCACCCTGAGAAGCACATCCGGGAAGGGAAGGACACCCAATCCAGTAACCTCTGTCTTCTGTGTCAGGATGAAGGATTACAGAATATTTCTTGCCCCTCACAGCAACCTCGTATCTTCTTTCTTTCTTTAAAGCTATAATCTCACCCTTGAGTGTTTCCACAATTTCACCCAGAGCAATGGAAAAGACAAGCTGACCGTTCTTCAGGGTATCTATAATCTGTTTTTTATCACTTGTAATCACAAATATGGTTTCACCGTCTGTTAGAAATCTTAATTCTGAAAGGGGCTTTTCCACTTCAGGCATATTTTTCTTGAGATAATTAATAGACTTCCTTATCTTTTGAAGACTGACACCCTTATCCATTAACGTCTTAGCAATCTTAAGTTGAACAAGGTCAGGAAAAGAATAAAGCCTCACAGAGCCATAGCCTGAAGCTTCACTTACAGAAGGTTTTATAAAATGGGTTCTATCCCAGTAATCAATTTTTCTTATGCTTAACCCTGTAATCTTTGAGATAGTCTTTGTATTAAAGTTCATCTTGCTTCTCCTTTTATTTATAAATACATTAATGTAGTTATGATACTTTAATAAAAAGGATAATGTCAAGATGCTGACTAAATACCGGAAGAGTTAAGAGATAATTTTCTATGGTAGGCTGCTATGATTTACAATCTCTTTCAATATAATAATCAGGCTACTTATAAATATTAAGATTATATTTTTTGATAATAGTATCGAGTTCGGTTTGCCATTTTCGTATTTTGTCTTTTCCCTTCCTAAGTTTTTCATTAGCCTCATAAATTAGCATCTTATCCTGTTTTTCTACTCCTGATAGCAAAGTCTTAAAAGCGTCAAGTTGAAGATTAGCCCCTTCAATATATATTTTGTGAAGATTTTGAACTTCATCTGTGGCATTAGAAATTTTTTCAAGCTTTTGAACAAAGATCTCGTATTTCGGAATTACTACATTGATAAGAGTATTATGTAAGGTCGAATCATCAATATAATTATTCTCTGTAACGCTTGAATAAGCTTCCACTGCATCCTTTTCTATAAAACCGACCTTTTGTAACTCATTGTTATAGTAGTTTATCAAATCTTGTTCTACGTTTATTTTTGAAGTGGCATCTTTTTTGACAACATCAGATTCTAATTCTGCTGTAGTCTTAAATACAGTGTTAGCTAAAGTTTTTCCAGATTCTATCTCTATTAATTTATGAGTTTGCACATCGTGAGCTTTTATTGGAGATAAGTAGAAACGGGAATAATCTATAATTAAAAGATGGGTTGCACCGAGCATTTTGCCTAATTTTGCTTGTGATTCTTTTTGAATCAAGCCTGACTGCTGAAAAGCAAATTCACTTAATACTATTTCTGTCTTTTGGCGATCTACAATTGAAAAATTACCTTCATATTTTAAAATTCTTAAATAGTAGTTTTCCAAGTTACTGTTTATAAATGATTTCATCCCTCTTTTCCATTCTTCTAAAGTTGTCTTGTCTTGCAAATACACATTGCTAATATCCCCAATTATAATTGCCAAGTTTATAGGGTCTTCTTCAATAACTTTTTGTCGCAATATATGCATATCATATGGAAAGTGATGTGATGTGAGCTTGAAATTTTTATTTATAAGCTTACCATCTCTTTTTAACACAACATCGATAAAATCACCTGGATTCTTCCTATCAAAAATACTAAAAAAAGTCTTTCTGTCTTTAATGGCAACATTATCAACACTTTCAATTATATCTCCTGTTCGAATATCTATAGCTCCTGCTGGAGAACTTCCATCAACATATGTAATTTCTAATTCGTTTTTATAATTCTTTATCACCCAGAAGCCAATATATGCTTTTTCCACAAAAGATTGTGGATTCTCTTTAATAAACTTTTGAAGTAATAAATCAGCCTTTGGTTCTTCTGTTTCCTTGATATCATCATGTTTAGGTTCTATGATAGTTTTTGTAGAAACTTTCTGATTAGCAGCATATTGCCTTAATGTAGGAGATTGATTTAAAGCGTAAGCCAAGTTATTTGTTGCAGAATCTATAGCATAAAATGCATCCTTCTCATATTCTTTTCCTGTAATCTGAGCAATTATTGGAATAGTTATTGGTGATAGTAAAAGTAATGTTGCTGAAGTAATTATCGCAAGGGTATTAACACTTGATGGTTCAGTATATTCTATTTTGATTTTATTGTTAACATTAAACAATTCTTTATATGTTAATGGATTATAGCCTTTAAGGCCTAAATTAACCCCATTATCAGTAAAAAAATAAGGGTATACCAACACATCGAAGGAAGCTCGATTGAATGAATTATCCTCAACAAATACTACGTCAGAAAATACTTCTTTTAATTTGAGGTAGAGGACATCTCGAATTTTTGGATAAATAGCAATGTTTAAATTGTATGCACCAATTTTATCTTGAATAGCTGTTGTCTTTAATGCATTTGTTAATACAACTGCAATTCGCAGATTATATTTAGAATCTGATAAAGGATAAGGAATGTTTAACGGCTGACCTCGAATAGCTCCATTATAAACGCAGCCGGTCAAGACAAAAACGAATAAAACAAAAATTAAAACTGTCTTCTTATAGTAAGTAAGTATCTTATATACAGGTATTTTTTTCAGGTTCTTTCCTTTTTAGTCGGAATTTGATATTGAGTTGATATTGCATATGAGGAGAGTAAGAACAGAATTAGGAATAATAGATATATCTTTTTCTTTCCCATTTCCACTTAATTTTAATTGTACTACTATTCATAAAAAATACAAGAAACAAGAAAAAAACCAAAGGTTGCCCCACGGACTTGAACGTTTCACGTTTGCAATACTGGTTCCTCTCCGGCATCTCTAATATCTCTTTATAAATCTTCTCTGCGGTTATCATGCAAAAACCTTATCTCTGTATAGAAATAACAAGCCTTCTGTTGAAAGCCTTTGCTATTCGGTCAAGTAACTCAAAAGAGGGCATACGTTTGTCATTCGGGCTTTCAAGTCTTGAGATAGCCTGTTGCTTTGTTTGAATTTTCCTTGCCAATTGCGATTGAGTAATGTTATGAGCCTTTCTTAAGGCTGCTATCTCCTGAGCTATCTTCCTTTTAGCTTCAGCCCTGTCAAAGTAAATCTTGAATTCCCTGTCTTTTAAATGTCTCTCAATGTGTTTATCAAGATCGCTTCTCATTACTTAACCTCCATTAATTGTTTCATCCTTTGTTTAGCTGTCTCAATCTCCTTTAAAGGCGCCTTAGGGGTCTTTTTTAAATAGGCATGAAGAAGTATCATCTCATTGCCCTTAAGCACAACATAAAATATCCTGTGATGTTTACCATGTGCTCTTATCTTTAATTCCCAAAGCTTGCCCTCTATCTGCCTGAAATCAACTCCCACAGCATCCGTGCCATATTCCTGTATCCCTTTCAAAGCAGAGAGTATCTCTGCCCTTTCTTCTTTGTTATCTATTGCATCAATGTATTTTTCAACGGGTGCTTTACCTAATGGATTACGCCAATAATTTATGTAAAAGACCATAACCTATGATACAACCAAATTATTGTATAGTCAAATGAAATAAGACGCATTCGGGAAAGAAAAAGGGGCTTGTTTTCTGTAAGCCCCTTTATTAATTCAATCATTTACTGTAACCATTTTGTAACCATTTTCTCTAAAAACCTACCAATTTTACCCAATTCCTGCCAACATTAAGAAAAAAGAAAAGCCCTTGATAATAAAGAATAATTCCTTAAAATCAAGGGCTTATAGGGTTTAGAAAATAACCCATTTTAGGACTTAGGATCCAGTGGGTAACTCCGTAGGGGTTCAACTCCCCTCTCTCGCACCAGAGGACAGAATCACAAGAACTTGCTAACCTTCTTCTTCAAAATTTCCTATCTTCCTGAATCTTTTGTATCTTTCTTCTACGAGCTTGGCCGGTGTCTTAGCGCTGAGTTCTTCGATAGCCTTTACAATATACTCTGTTAACTTCTCTGCTGTCACCTCCGGGGCCCTATGTGCTCCGCCGAGAGGTTCAGGGATGATATCGTCGATTATCTTGAAGCGCAGCAAATCCTGTGCAGTTAGCTTCAGTGCATACGCTGCTCTGGAGAAATCCTCTGTGCCAATATCCCCGTTCCTTTTCCAGAGTATTGCAGCACACCCTTCAGGAGAGATGACCGAGTAGACTGCATGCTCGAGCATATACAAACGGTCTGCTACACTCAGTCCGAGTGCCCCTCCACTTCCACCTTCTCCGATAACGATAGAGATGATCGGTGTCTTCAGTCGGGACATTTCCATCAGATTGACTGCTATCGCCTCTGCCTGACCTCTTTCCTCGGCACCAATTCCCGGATATGCACCGGGTGTATCAATAAAGGTTATCACGGGCTTCTTGAATTTCTCTGCCAGTTTCATCAGTCTGAGCGCCTTCCTGTATCCCTCTGGATGGAGCTGTCCGAAATTGCGGGATATCCGCTCCCTGGTTCCCCGTCCCTTCTGCTGGCCCAATATCATCACTGGCATATCCTTTATCCGTGCAAAGCCTCCGACTATTGAGTGATCATCCGCAAATCTCCTGTCTCCATGTAATTCGATAAAGTCAGTGGTTATCATATTTATATAATCGAGTGTATATGGCCTGTCAGGATGCCGTGCAACGAGTATCTTCTGCCATGGTGTAAGTGTTGAAAATATCTCTGAACGGAGTTCTTTTACCTTCTTTTCGAGTTTCTTTACCTCACCTGATAGATTAATATCCTTCCCATCAGATATGCGCTTGAGCTCTTCTATCTTCAGCTCAAGTTCCTCTATGGGCTTCTCGAATTCAAGGTAATATCTGATCATTGAAATATTACCGCTCCTTTACCTGCTATTTCCTCTATTCTGTGTATCATCTCATTGTCAGGGGATATCTTCACCCCTGTTGCGATGAGTGCCTCAGCATCCTTGAGAAAAATCCTGAGATAGAGAGGATATTCTCCTTTGCTCTCAGCAATGAGAGCGTTCAGCATTTTCAGGCTTCCACTCTCTGAGAATGGATATCTGATGTTTATCTCAACCCTGGACTTGTTCCTTAATTCAATTTCATCTAACCTCGATATCTCTGTAGAAATAACCTTTATCCCTTTCTCGGTTCTGTCAATCGTGCCCTTGATGAGAAGCGGGGTATCTTTCTGCAGAAGGGGAAGATAGTTTCTGTAGAGGTCAGGGAAGACGATCACCTCAATATTGCCCTCGGGGTCTTCAAGGATAAGATATGCCATTATCTCTGCCTTTGCCTTTGTTTGTATCTTTTTGATTCCTTTTAATATTCCCCCAATCTTTACCTCTGCCCCGTCAGCCATTTCTTCAAGTTCAGATATTTTTTTTGTACCGATTTTCTTGAGATCTCTTTCATATTTTATGAGTGGGTGTCCTGTTATATAAAATCCGAGTGCCTCTTTTTCGTATTTCAAAAGTTCATCTGAACTCCACTCTGCAATGGTTTGAGTAGATTCCTCAGGTGAACCACTAAAAATACTCTGCTGACCGAATACTCGTGCTGTGTGTATCCTTGCACTACTATTAAAAAGCGCGTTCATGAATTCCATCGCCTCTGCTCTCTTTATACCTAATGAATCAAAGGCCCCTGCCTTGATAAGGCTTTCAATAACCTTTTTGTTTACCTTCCTCTGGTCCACACGTTCAAGGAAATTTGATACCGAAGCGAACGGACCATCAGCATCTCGTGCTTCGATTATTGACTCTATCGCAGATGAACCAACGCCCTTGACTGCCTCAAGACCAAAGCGTATCGAGTTTCCGATCACTGTGAACTCCTGTCCGGACTGGTTGATATCCGGCGGGAGCATCGTTATGCCCATCTCATGACACTCATTAATTGATTTGACAATCTTGTCTGTATTGTCCATATCAGCACTCAGGGTAGCTGCCATAAACTCAACAGGATAATGTGCCTTTAAATACGCTGTCCAGTAAGCGAGGTGTGCGTATGCTGCTGCGTGTGATTTATTGAAACCGTATTTCGCAAAAAGCGCCATCAGATCAAAAATCCTCGTTGCCTTTTTCTCAGAGATACCATTTGCCTTTGCGCCCTTAATGAATACCTCTTTCTGTTTCTCCATCTCTTCCGGCATCTTCTTCCCCATAGCCTTTCGCAGGATATCTGCCTGTCCCATGGTAAAGTTTGCAAGCTTGTTTGCTATTCTCATGACCTGCTCCTGGTAAAGGATAATGCCGTATGTCTCGTCCAGGATTTCCTTCAGTTGAGGGAGCTCATATTTCACTGGTATCTTGCCCTTTTTCGTTTTGATGAAGTCATCGATCATTCCGCTCCCTATGGGACCTGGCCGGTAAAGGGCAACGACTGCTATGATGTCTTCGAACCTGTTTGGTGACATCTTTCTGAGGAGCTCTCTCATCCCCTGACTTTCGAGCTGGAAGATGCCTGTCGTATGCCCGGAACTCAGCAGATCATATGTCTTCTTGTCTTCGAAAGAAATATCATTGAGAGAAAAATCTTTGCTATTGCTCCTGATATACTTCATCGTTTTATCAATAACGGTGAGGGTCTTCAGACCCAATAGATCAAATTTTAAAAGTCCGATCTTTTCTATCGACCCCATATCGAACTGGGTCATGATGCTCGGATCTGAAGGATTCTTATAGAGCGGCGTATAGTCTGTTAAAGGAGTTGGAGAGATGACAACACCTGCAGCATGGGTTGATGCGTGTCTGCAGAGTCCCTGAAGTCTCATGGCTATATCGAGGAGTTCTTTTATCCTCGGATTATTATCATAAAGGGCATTCAATTCAGGCTCATCATTCATCGCCTTCTCTATCGTGATGTCTAACGTGTTCGGTACCAGTTTTGCAATCCTGTCAACTTCTGCATACGGGATATCAAGTGCCCTACCGACATCCCGGATCGCAGCCTTCGCAGCCATTGTGCCAAATGTTATGATCTGTGCCACATGATCTTTTCCATATTTTTCTGCAACGTATGAGATAACCTCCGGTCTTCTATCTTTGCAAAGGTCTACGTCTATATCAGGCATGCTTATCCGTTCAGGATTCAGGAAGCGTTCAAAGACAAGATTATATTTGAAAGGATCAATATCTGTGATATCGAGGCAGTATGCGACCAGACTTCCTGCTGACGAGCCCCTCCCGGGTCCAACAGGTATTCCTTTCCCTTTTGCATGCCGTATAAAGTCCCAGACGATAAGAAAACATGATGCATAGCCCATCTTTTTGATCACATCGAGCTCTCTCCTGAGTCTCTCTCTATACATTTCATCTATCTTTGCACCCAATTTCTGATGCAGTCCTTCAAGGGCAATCTTCTCGAGGAATTCATCGGGTGTCTGCCCATTTCCAAGCTCATAAACCGGCAGCAGGTTTGCACCTAACCTGAAATCAACATTACACCTTTCTGCAATTACCCTTGTGTTGCGTATTGCCTCGGGAATATCTTTAAACGCACGCTTCATCTCATCAGGTGACTTAAAATAAAAGCCATTAG
>VGWY01000037.1 GCA_016873575.1 Nitrospira sp.
TTCTTTCAAGAGGTCTTTCCTGGTTAATGCAGCCCTTATTGCTTCAATGATGTCAGAGATGTCTGACATTTTTCCCATGCCTTCTTCTCCACATGCGAGTTCCCCCTTTTCAGGGCCGACCTGGATGATTCCACGAGATACGAGAGATTTCAAGTTCTCCTGAACTATGTGATTCTCATACATTCTCCAGTTCATTGCAGGTGCGATAACAACTTTGCCTTGAAATGCAAGGAGACATGTGCTCAGGAGGTCATCCGCTATTCCATGTGCCAACTTGCCGATGATATTCGCTGTTGCAGGGGCAATCACCATTACATCTGCATGAGCAGGCAACATTATGTGCGACATGGGATCGCTGAAAAGGTCTGTATAAACCTTATTCCGGGAGGCAATCTCGAGCGAAAGCGGGGTTATAAACTTTTTGGCTGCATCGGTCATAATAACCTTGACCGATGCCCCTTCATCACCGAGTCGTCTTGTTAATTCAACAGCCTTGTAAGCTGCAACTCCTCCTGTAACACCAAGGAGTACAGTCTTATTCCCCAGCACCTTCCTCTCTTCTTTCGATAAAATAGTCCTCTGCGACCTTTGATTCCTGTGACTCTTTTTCATGGAGGTAGACCTTTAAATCTTTTTCAAGCTCTGTGAGGTCCTCGCCGGCAATCTCCCTCTTTCTCTCCTCAAGGAGTTTTCGAAAGTCAAACTTCCCGGCTGTTTCCCTTGCCTTTTTTGCTTCTTCGCCAGTCAGGAATTCTATGGCATTACAGATTGTTTCTTCTATAGCGATGGTGGTGACCTTTTTTGCCTTTGTCTTGAACTTCGGCTTAGCACCTAAAGAGAGTTCCTTTGCCCTCTGAGATGCTATTATGACAATCCGGTGTTTCCCGTCAATCTTGTTACGGTCATATTCGATTGGTAACGAAATAATATCCATGTGTTCCGTGTCCTCCTTCTATCTAACGTAAAAATTGATTTTCAATCCACTGGGGGTCAATCATTTTTGTGCTGACCCTATGCGCGATTATAATTGCCTCAAGCTCCATGAGTGCAACATCAAGCTTGTTGTTTATGATAACATAATCATACTCACGATAGCTTCTTATTTCATCAATCGATCTCCTGAGCCTTTTTTCCATATCTGACTGAGAATCTGACTTTCTCTTTTTTAGTCTTTTTTTCAGTATTTCCATGGAAGGTGGCAGTACAAAAATATATACCCCTGTTCTATACTTTTCCTTGAGCTGTTTTGCCCCCTGTGTATCAATGTCAAGGAGAACATCAATACCTGAATGAATCATTTCTTCAAGCCTGATCTTCGATGTGCCGTACAGCTCTCCATGTACCTCAGCCCATTCTACAAATTCACCCTGTTGGATTCTCGACCGGAATTCCTTTCTGCTGATAAAAGTGTAATCGATGTCATTGTCTTCTTGCGGTCTTGGATTCCTTGTCGTGTACGATACAGAACACTTCAGATTATGGAGTGACTGGGGTAATTTCTTACAGAGCGAAGTTTTTCCAGCACCCGAAGGCCCAGAGATGATAAATAAACGACCTTTATTCTTTTTCTCCTGCAATTGGTTCTTTGCCTTCAAGAAATCTCTGTGTAATTGTTTCTGCCTGAAGTGCAGATAATATCACGTGATCACTATCTGTTATTATTATTGAACGTGTGCGTCTCCCTTCAGTTGCGTCGACTAACTTACCTCTTTTCTTGGCCTCCTCACGAAGCCTCTTCATGGGTGCGGAACCAGGTGTTACAATGGCTACAACCTTGGATACAGAAACCACATTTCCAAACCCTATATTGACTAATACAGGGGTTAAATCACTTTTTTTCATACCCGCTCCTTCATGGAGCACATACTTATGTGCTCCATTCACTGTATATTCTGTGCCTGTTCTCTCATCTTTTCAATCTCTGTCTTCATTTCAACTGTCAAACTGGATATTGCATAATCACTTGATTTATTCGCTATCGTGTTTACCTCTCTGTTAATCTCCTGGAGAAGAAAGTCGAGTTTTTTCCCGATGATATTACTATTATTGAGAATCTCTATAAACTGTTTTACGTGGCTTTCTATCCTACTTATTTCTTCTGATATATCGAGTTTTTCTGCCATGAGTGCAGCCTCTTGAACTATTCGATTATTATCTATCATTCCATCCTCGACTATCAACCTCAATCTTTCAGTAAATTTTTTCCTCCATTTTATAAGTTCATCTGGCGCTAATAAGTTTATTTTATTATTCAACTCACGCAATAACTCTATTCTCCCTAAAATCTCCCCTGCGAGGAGGTTGCCTTCCCGGATTCTCATTGATTCGAGATTGGAGACAGCTTCATGAAATGCAGTAAAAAGTGTATCTATGTCATATTGAGGCTTTTCTTCCACAATGATTTCTCTGAATCCAGTGAGTGTTTCAATGTCTATTGTACCAGGGAGAGAGAGTTCTCTCTGCAAATCCTGTAATGCGGCACAGATGTTTCTTGATAGTTCTTTATTGATGATTAACTGTGTTACCTTATTAATGTTTGTCGTGATAGATACATCAAACCTCCCCCTTTGAAACCTTCCCTTCAGGATATTTCTTAAAGGTATTTCGTATTGGTTCATGTAAGGGGGCAACTTTATTGAAATGTCAATATACCTGTGATTTAAAGAACGGATTTCAACCGTAAATTCATTATTTGATGCACTGCCAAAACCTGTCATGCTCTGTATCATCAATGTTAACATAGAATATAAAGAAGTCAGACGATTTAGTCAAATATGGTAAGCATTTAGCTTGAAAAAAAACTTATAATTAACTAAAATTATCCTACAAAGCGATAGTAAACATGGAAAAACTCAACAGTATTAACGACCTTATTGCCTTTCGTGAACACCTCTTTAGAGAAGGAATCTTAGCTCCTGGTAAGAAGAGAATAAGAGTTTGTTGTGGAACAGGCTGTAGAGCAAACCGTTCTATAAAATTAGTTAATGAACTCAAAAAAGAGTCTCAAGGAAGTGAAACAGATGTTGAAATAATCATGACAGGATGTCAGGGCCTCTGCCAGAAGGGGCCTGTTATGATAGTCGATCCTCAGGGATTTTTTTATCATAAGGTTCAACCAGAACATGCAAAAGATATAATAGCCCGTACTATCAAAGGAAAGCCTTTACGCCGTCTTCTGTATCACCGTTCCATTGGAGAAAAATATGCCTACTCCGTCGATGAAGTGCCTTTTTATCATAAGCAGGTCAGGGTTACCCTTAGGAATAATGGGGCAATAGATCCTACAAATATTCTTCATTATATTACAGTTGGCGGTTACAGGGCTTTAGAAAAAGCACTTTCAACAATGACCCCTGAACAGGTATTGGATGAAGTAGATAAGGCAAACCTCAGGGGGAGAGGCGGAGCGGGATTCCCTGCAGGTAAAAAGTGGAGACATGCAAAAAGAGCTCCTGGCAATATAAAGTTTGTTATCGCAAATGGAGACGAGGGCGACCCTGGTGCATTTATGGACAGGTCACTCATGGAAGGCGATCCTCATAGCCTGCTTGAAGGAATGATGCTTTGCGCCTATGCAATTGACGCACGGTACGGAATTATCTATGTTCGTCATGAATACCCATTGGCTGTCAAGAATCTCGGTATTGCTATTAAACAGGCAGAAGAGCTCGGGCTCTTGGGTAAGAATATTCTCGGTAAAGGATTTGATTTTACAATCCAGATCAAGGAAGGTGCAGGTGCATTTGTCTGCGGGGAATCTACTGCGTTGGTTGCATCTATAGAGGGGAAAAGGGGGTTCCCGAGCGTAAGACCTCCAAGGCTCTCTGAAACAGGAGGAGGGGTCTGGGGATATCCTTCTAACCTGAACAACGTGGAAACCTATGCTTGTGTTACATTGATTATAGAGAAAGGAGCAGACTGGTTTCGCAGTATCGGGACACCATTATCACCGGGGACTAAGATTTTTGCACTTACGGGAAAGGTTGTTGACACAGGGCTTATTGAGGTCCCTATGGGGATAACCCTGAGGGAGATTATATTCGATATTGGTGGCGGGATTTTATATGATAAAAAATTTAAGGCAGTCCAGACAGGAGGTCCTTCCGGTGGCTGTATCTCTGAGCATTACCTTGATCTGCCCGTAGATTTTGATTCCCTTGTGAACGTTGGTTCTATAATGGGTTCGGGCGGAATGGTAGTAATGGATGAAGATAACTGTATCGTGGATATTGCAAAATATTTCCTTTCTTTCTGTCAGGCAGAATCCTGTGGCAAATGTTATCCCTGCAGAATCGGTACCTATCAGATGCTCCAGATACTCGAGAAAATAACATCAGGCATTGCTGAAGAAGGTGATATAGAGGAACTTGAGAGGCTTGGGAGGTTTGTAAAGGAAGGCTCTCTCTGCGGTCTTGGCAAAAGTGCACCAAATCCTGTTCTTACCACGATTAAATATTTCCGTGATGAATACGAAGAGCATGTGAAGGATAAATATTGCAGGGCAATGGTCTGCACCGGACTTGGGTTATTCTCAATAAACATGGATATATGTTACCAGTGTAAGCGTTGCACAGAGGCATGTCCATTTGGTGCAGTAAAAGAGTCTAAAGAAGGGGGATTTTATATAGACCAGGTACTCTGCCAGAGATGTAAGGCATGCTATGTGACATGTCCCTTAGGTGCAGTGGAAATCAAAGAACAGCCTGTGCTTGTCATAGATAAAGATACATGCTACCTTTGCGGCCTCTGTAAAGATGTATGCCGGGTAAATGCATTTAAGCAGACTTCAACAGGATACGTGATAGATCATAATCTCTGTAAGAAGTGCGGTGATTGTTACAACGTATGTCCTATAGGAGCTATACGGTATGAGAAGGTGGGCAAAGTTTTAATAAGTGAAAATATTCAGCCTGTAACTGTAACCGAGGGCAAAGAGGAAAAAATCGAAGAAATAAAGGTTGAGGACATCAGGAAAAGGGCTGAAGAGAAGGCGTGTCCTGTTCAAAGGTCGCTATCTTTTATTGAGGAATTCATTGCAGGACCGATGTGTAGTAAATGTTATCCCTGTTCGCTGGGGACAGAGGAAGCAAGGGCCAGGTTAATCAGACTGAGTCAGCATCTTGAGAATGTCAGCGAATCAGATATTCAAGCACTGAAAAGAATAGGTTTTAATATGATAGAAGGCTCATTCTGTAAGAAGGGTAAGGATACAGGTAGGTTCCTCGTTGAAACAATTACTTCTTCAGAGGAGGAAATGAATCAGCACCTCTCTGGTGTCTGTCCCAGGAAGGAATGCATCAGCCTTGTTGAATATATCATAAATCCTGACCTGTGTATCCTGTGCGGAAAATGTTTAGAGGCTTGTAGGTATGATGCAATACGAGGAGAAAAGAGAGAGCCTTATCTTGCTGGACAACCGCCTTTCGAAATCCAGCAAATGAAATGTACACGGTGTGGAGTGTGTGTTAAGGTCTGCCCAACAGGGGCGATTGAGGTCACAACAACAAAAGTAGACGAATTAATCACTGGATAATAACTTCACGCGATAAAGGAGGATTTAATGGAGAAGGTGGTAAAACTTCAAATTGATGGAAAAGAGGTTAAGGCGCCAGCCGGCATGAATCTTATTGATGCGGCAGAGCTTGTCGGCATTCATATACCACACCTCTGTTACCACAAAGGTTTGAAGGGTGTTGGTGCCTGCAGACTCTGTCTTGTAGAAATAGAAGGTATGAAGTCACCTGTTATAGGATGCAATACTAAGGTCAGAGAGGGAATGGTTGTCCACACGAAGACCGATAAGGTGCAAGAAATCAGAAAGTTTGTTATAGACCTTATCCTTTCCATACACCCGCTCGATTGCATGACATGTACAAAGGCAGGGATGTGCAACCTACAGCAATATGCTTATGAGTTTGAGCTTAAGGAAACATCCTTTACAAGAAAAAAGATGGGCTACCCGGTAGATGAAACAAATCCCTTTATACGGAGAGAGCCTGAATACTGCATCCTGTGCGGCAGGTGTGTGAGGCTCTGCGAAGAACAGGGTACAAAAGTCCTTGAATTTATGGGAAGGGGTATTGAATCAATGGTTGGGACTGCATACAACAAGCCTCTTCTGGAATCAGGATGTACCTTCTGTGGAAGCTGTATTGATGCATGTCCTGTGAATGCCCTTCCTGAAGCAGACAGATGGCGTAAAGGGAGAGAATGGGAGTATGAAAAAGTAAAATCTGTATGTCTTCTCTGTGGCAATGGCTGTGGCATCATCGTAAGCTCGAAAGATGGCAGGATACAGAAGATTAATACAGGAGAAGAGATAGGCTCAGCAAAAAAATATATCTGCGCGTATGGGAGATTCGGGTATGACTATATTGAGTCAGAAACGCGACTGAAAACTCCTCTGAAAAGAACAGATGGTGAGCTCAAAGAGACTACGTGGAAAGATGCCCTCAGCATAGTTGCCGATAAGCTGAAGAAAGCAGGCAGGGGCGCAGGATTTATAAGCGTTGCAGGGATTATGAACGAGGATGCTTTAACCCTGAAAAAGCTTGCTAAAAATGTTGTTAAAACGAAGAACTTTGATACAACCATAAGTCTCTATGCAGACGGTGATTCTTTAAAGAACTCTCAAACAGCGATTATCAGTACATCAGACCTTATTGTACTTGTAGGTCTGAATCCATCCCAGTGGGAGAGGATTTTACCTGCACTTGATGCCTCTATAAGAAAAAGGGTCAATCGAGGAGCAAAACTTATTGTCATCAATTCCTCTGATATAAAGATAGAAGAGGTGGCAATAATCAATCTGAAAGGAAACGAGATATCAAACCTCAAGGGGATTGCAAAGGCTTTAATAGGGAAGGGACTGAAAGCAGACAGGAAATTAGAATCTTCTCTCAAAGATGTAGCAATTACAGAAGAAATCGAAAAGGCAGCAAAACTTATTATTGAAGCCAGTGAACCGCTCATATTTTCTTCTCCTTCACTGTTTGAAGCGTCAGCCAATATTGCACTCATCAAAGGAAAGGTGATAGCTGTTGGATTTGAGAGTAATGCGAGGGGTATCGCACTGATGGGTTTGACAACAGACGGTAAGACCTATAAGGAAATGCTCAATGATGGATTGAAAGTCCTGTATGCTGTCGGTGAAGTGCCTCTTAACAAAAGGCCAAATACAGATTTCCTCATCGTGCAGAACTCACACCTTACAGAGCTTGCTCAACAGGCAGATATTGTTCTGCCTTCGGCAACCTTCTTCGAGTATGCCGGCACGATAGTAGATTATCTGGGACGACTGAAGCATCTTCATAGAGCGATAGAGCCGGTGGGAGAATCAAAAAGCCATGGGGATATCTTTATTGCCATTTCAAAGATTATGGGAGCTACGATAAAAAAATCAACGGAAGAAGAGGTTAAAAAGGCATCACAGGTAAAGACGAAACTGGCATCCAAACCATTTGTGAGGAAAGAAGGACTTGATATATCTCCCAATGAGCTCATCGAGTCTATCAATAGATCTGTTATTCATGGTTCAAGGCTCTTATGGCTTAAAGAGGCAGTGGGAGCAACAGCAGCCTGAATCGCAACAGATCGCTGAAAAAATGTACCCTACGAATCGTGGACCAGCAATATATATGTGGAGGAGAGAACATGGCTGATATTGTAGAAATAAGATGGCATGGAAGAGGAGGCCAGGGAACAGTTACTGCTGCTAAGGTGCTTGCAGATGCTTGTTTAAGCGGTGGGAGACATGTTCAGGCATTCCCTGAATACGGACCTGAAAGGGCTGGAGCTCCGTTAAGGGCATACAACAGGATAAGTTCAAAGGAACTCAGGATGCACTGTCCTGTCCTGAGACCACAGGTTGTCTGTGTTGTTGATGCTACATTACTTGACAGCATAGATGTTGCTGAAGGGGCTAAGAAGGATGCAATATTCATTGTGAATAGCTCGAAAGACCCAGATGAGATACGGGAAAAACTTCAAGCAGAACCTGGACAAAAGGTTGTTACTGTTGATGCAACAAAGATTGCCCTCGATTGTATTGGCAGGGCATTACCGAATGCTCCCATGCTCGGAGCACTATGTAAGTTAACCGGTCTTGTACCACTTGATCATCTCCTTGAGGATGTCAGAAAAAGCTTTGGAGAAAAATTTTCCCAGAAGATAATAGATGGTAACCTCGAAGCAGCACGGCGTGGATATGGGGAGGTTAGAGAAGGATGAAACTCAAAGGATGGAAAGAGCTTACGCCAGGGGCTGTAATAACCGAGGCAGGAAATGCGGTACAGTTTAAGACTGGATCATGGAGATCGTTTAAACCTGTATGGATTGAAGAAAATTGTATACAATGTCTGTTTTGCTGGCTCTATTGCCCTGATATGGCGATCAAGGTAAGGGATGGTAAAAGAGCAGAGTTTGATTATGATTACTGCAAGGGCTGCGGGATATGCGCCCTTGAATGTCCTGGAAGGAAAGGCAACAAGGCAATTATCATGGTAGAGGAGGGGAAATAATGGCGAAGATTGTTGCTATAACAGGGAATGAAGCAGTTGCCCATGCCTTGCGACAGGTGGATCCCGATGTCTGTGCAGCATATCCCATAACCCCTCAAACAGATATGATGCAGAGATTTTCAAGCTTTGTATCAGATGGTCTGGTAAAGACAGAGCTTATCCTTGTTGAGAGTGAACACAGTGCAATGAGCTCCTGTGTAGGTGCATCTGCTGCTGGTGGAAGGGTTATTACTGCAACTTCATCGCAGGGACTTGCACTTATGTGGGAGATATTATTTATTGCCTCAGGGACAAGACTTCCGATCATTATGCCTGTAGTCAACAGGGCACTTTCAGCACCATTGAATATCCATGGTGACCATTCTGATGCCATGGGCGCAAGAGACACAGGGTGGATACAGTTGTGGTCTGAGAATGCACAAGAAGCTTATGATAATACCATACAGGCATTCCGCATTGCAGAGCATATGGACATAAGACTTCCTGTAATGATCTGCCTGGACGGTTTTATTATAAGCCATTCTATAGAGAGGATGGAATACCTGGAAGATGAAGAGGTGAGAAATTTTGTTGGTGAATTTAAACAGTTAAACCCACTGCTTGATTTAGGACATCCTGTCAGTTATGGCCCTTTAATCCTTCCCGACTATTATATGGAATATAGAAAGGCACAGGATGAAGTTGCCTCAAAGGTTTCCAGTGTAGTCCTGGAGGTTGCTGAGGATTTTGAGAAATTATCAGGAAGAAAATATGGGTTATTTGAAACGTACAGGCTTGAGGATGCAGAAATCGGGCTTGTTATTGTTAACTCTGCAGCAGGTACATCAAAGGATGTGGTTGATGAATTCAGAGACAGGGGGATAAAGGCAGGTCTCTTAAAGCCAAGATTGTACAGGCCCTTCCCTTACAAAGAAACAGGTGAGGCCCTCAAGCACCTGAAAGCAGTCTGTGTACTTGACAGGGCTGATGCCTTTGGCGGTTCTTTTGGCCCGGTATATTTGGATATCGCGACAAGCCTTTATCAGTACAAAAAGAAACCAATTCTGATAAACAAGATATACGGACTTGGTGGAAGGGATTATTTACCTGAACATGCAGAGCTTGTCCTCAACGAGCTTGCTGAGATAGCAAAGACAGGAACAGTTAAAAGCTATAAGGAATACATAAGTGTGAGGGAATAACATGCGAAAACTACTTACCTTAAAAGAACTTTCGAAGAAAGAAATTTTACTTTCGTCAGGGCATAGATTATGTTCTGGTTGTGGTGCCCCAACTGTCGTAAAGATGGTTCTCCTTGCATCTGACTATCCCGTCATAGCATCAAATGCAACAGGATGTCTCGAGGTGTCGAGCTGTATATCTGACTATACCGCATGGAAGATTCCATGGATACATAATGCGTTTGAAAATGCTGCTGCGACTATCTCAGGCGTTGAGACAATGTACAGGTCTTTGAAAAAGCAGGGGAAAATAGACAAGGAAATTAAGTTTATAGCCTTTGGTGGCGACGGCGGTACATATGACATTGGTCTCCAGAGCCTTTCGGGTGCAATGGAACGCGGACATGATATGCTCTATATCTGTTATGACAACGAAGCATATATGAACACAGGTATCCAGCGTTCGAGTGCAACGCCCTATGGTGCTGATACGACAACAAGACCTGCAGGTAGTGTTATCCCTGGTAAAACTGAGCAGAGAAAAAATCTGACAAGAATTATGGCAGCACATAATATTCCTTATGTCGCTCAGGCATCTCCAAGTCACTGGATGGATCTTATGAAGAAAGTGCAAAAGGCATGGGAGATAAAGGGACCGAAGTTTATGAATATCATCTCTCCATGTAACAGGGGATGGAGATCAAGGACTGATGATGCCATACTGCTGAGCAGACTTGCCGTTGAGACATGCCACTGGCCTCTTTACGAGATAGAGAATGGAGTGACAAGGATAACCTTTAAGCCCAAAGAGAAAAAACCGATAGTAGATTTTCTGAAACCACAGGGGAGATTCAAACACCTTTTCAGCTTTGAAAACGAATGGATATTAAAAAAACTCCAGGAAGATATAGACAGGGAATGGAAACGGCTACAAAAAGAGTCATCCTCTGAAAAGGAGGGAGGATCTTCTCCTTCCTAAGACAGGATTTACGATAATGAGTGAAGAACCAAGAGGAGCCATTTTACAGAGAGACAAACAGACATACGCCATTGTGCCCAGGATTCCTATGGGTATTCTAACCCCTGAGATCCTTGAAAAACTTGCAGAGATAGCGCGTAAATATAAAGTTCGCATAATCAAGATAACCTCTGGACAGCGTATTGCACTCGTAGGATTAAAACATGAAGATGTTGAAAATGCATGGAAAGATATTGAAATGGATGTTGGACCGGCAGAGGGATTATGTGTTCATTATGTACAGGCGTGTCCTGGTATTGAAACCTGCAAGTTCGGGCAGGGGAATTCGCTCGGCCTTGCTGTTAGGATTGAAAAGATGTACGTCGGTAAGGAAGGCATTATCCCTGCAAAAACGAAGTTTGGTATCTCTGGTTGCAGTCTGAATTGTGCGGAGAGTTATGTAAGAGACTTTGGTGCGTTTGCTACACCAAAGGGGTGGAATATTGTTGTTGGCGGCAATTCCGGTGGCAGACCCCGCATTGGGAATGTTATTGCAAAAGGGCTCTCAGAAGAGGAAGCAATCGAGCTGATAAAAAAGTGCCTTGATTATTATTCAAAAAATGCAAACCCGAAGGAAAGGATGCCACGATTTATTGAACGCATCGGCGTAGAGGAATTCAAGAAGGCAGTGCTTTAATTTTCTTTATTAAAGAGCCTGTTGCACAAATATGTTTTTTGTCACCCTGAACTCGTTTCAGGGTCTCATAATATGTTGATTTTATTAGATGCTGAAATAAATTCAGCATGACAGAATGCCTGATCTTGCCATTTGTGCAACAGGCTCTAAACATTCATATATCACGGGCAGACCCCAATAACATTGCACTTAGCCAAGGAATAGAGATAGAAACTGTCATTGCGAGTGAAACGAAGCAATCTCGCCTTTTTGCAAAGAGATTGCCACGCACCCTTCGGGTGCTCGCAATGACAAGTATATCAGAGTGTTAGATTGTCTATGTCTATTTTTCGGCCTTAGTATGGTTTTATAAGATACTTTGTTCTAAAATATCTTGTAAAATATTGAAAAGGGATAATACGAGGAGGAAAAAATGAGAAAACGGCTGATGTATTTTTTATACGTATGCATGCTTATGGTTTTTTCAGGTTGTGGATATAACGTCATGCAGGCAAACGAAGAGGCAGTAAAGGCTGCATGGGGAGATGTTGAGGCAGCGTATCAGAGGAGAAATGACCTCATCCCTAATCTTGTGGAGGTTGTGAAGGCATATGCAAAGCATGAAAGAGAAACCTTTATTGCAGTAACAGAGGCAAGGGCAAAGGTTGGTACTGTAAAGATGTCCAAGGATATGCTCGATAACCCAAATGCATTTGCCCAGTTTCAAGAGGCACAGTCTGCAATGAGTAGTGCCCTGTCACGGCTAATGGTTGTTGTAGAGAGATACCCTGACCTTAAGGCAAACCAGAATTTTCAGGACCTGCAGCATCAGCTCGAAGGCACAGAAAACAGGATAAATGTTGCACGCACACGGTATAACCAGACAGTAGCGACATTCAATACCTCTGTCAGGATATTTCCTAATAATATTACGAACAGCATTTTACTGCATCTGAAACCTAAAGAACCATTTAAGGCTGAGGCTGGGGCAGAAAAGGCGCCAAAGGTAAAGTTTTAAAAAATGTACAGAAGAGCCTGTTGCACAAATGGCAAAAACTTACAAAATGTCATGCTGAATTTATTTCAGCATCTAAATATCCTTATAAATCAAAATGTTGTTAGACCCTGAAACTCGATGCGAGTCTTCGCTGAGAGTCGCTACGACAAGTTCAGGGTGACAAATTTCGTATTTGTGCAACAGTCTCAGAACTCAGAACAATGAAATAATAATATGAAAGAGAAGAATATTTAACAATGCATGGTAGACACTTAAAATTCATAACATGCATCCTGTATCTTGCATCCTGTATCTTGTATTTAACTTCTTTTGCTCATGCCCTTGATGTGCCTAAACTTCAGGGATATGTCAATGATTATGCCAATATGATATCTCCTGAAGTGAGATCTGATATCGAGAATAAATTAAAGGCTTTTGAACAAACAGATTCAACGCAGATCGTTATTCTGACAATCCCATCCCTTGAAGGTGAAGTGCTTGAAGAATTCAGCATCAAGGTTGCAGAATCATGGAAAATAGGGCAGAAAGTCAAGGATAATGGTGTAATCTTTCTTGTAGCAAAAGAGGAAAGGAAGATGAGGATTGAGGTGGGGAGAGGACTTGAAGGAAAGGTAACAGATTTAATGGCAGGCAGGATTATAGACCTTGTCATAAAACCAAGATTTAAGGAAGGAGATTTTGACGGAGGTTTTGAGGCAGGCGTCTCTGCTTTAATAGAAGCGACAAGGGGAGAATTCAAGGCAGATGGAAAACATCGTCATACAAAAATAGATGATTTTTTGCGCTTTTCGGAATTTCTCATTTTTGGAATAGTTATTTTAGTTATACTTGGAAATATCTCACGCATAATAGGAGGGATAGCAGGTGCAATAGGCTTACCGGCACTTGTTCATCTTATATTGTTTCCGGTAGGTATTATCACACTTATAGTCCTTGCATGTATAGGATTGGGAGCAGGATTAATACTTCCTGTACGTTCTTCTTCAGGGCGTTACTCCAGAGGTGGTGGTTTTTATTGGGGTGGAGGAGGCATGTCGGGTGGTGGTTTCGGAGGTGGTGGTTTCGGAGGTGGAGGCGGTGGTTTTGGTGGAGGAGGTGCATCAGGGGGCTGGTAATGAAAAATATTACAAAATCAGAGAGATTTTTTACTGAAGAAGAAAGAAAAAAGATAAAAGAAACAACCAAAGATGTTGAAGCACACACAATCGGAGAGGTTGCTGTTATGGTAGTTGACAGCAGTGCCGAATACTTTCATGCTGAAATAATCGGTGGTATTATTCTTGGTAGTTTCATATCACTTATAATAACTGTCTTATATTTCCATGCATCAGTCTGGTCATACATCCCCTTAAGTTTCTTATTCTTTTTCCCTTCATGGTTTTTGTTCAAAAAACTACCATCATTGAAAATTACATTTATGAGCGTAAAAAGAAAAGAGGAAGCTGTACGGCTCAGGGCTGTGAGGGCATTCTATGAAAAAGGACTTCATCAAACAAGAAAGAATACCGGTGTTTTGTTCTTCATTTCTCTGCTTGAAAGAAAGGTCTGGGTTCTTGCAGATAAGGGTATTTATGAGAAGATACAGCAACAAACCCTGAATAAGTTTGCAGCGAGTGTCTCTCGGGGGATAAAGGAAGGCCGTGCATGTGATGCCCTTTGCGAGTCCATTCAAGAGGCAGGAGAATTATTAGCGAGATATTTTCCTATAACCCCGGGCGATATTGACGAATTAACGGATGAAGTAATGAGCGAATAGTGCCGAGACATGGTTCCGTTATACTTTTATCATGATACAGTCGTCTGATATCCACACGATACTCTCAGAGGTGAGCAGAGAAAAACTTAAAGAGTATGTCCTTGAAATAGAAGGGGTTCGGCATGGAGGGGAGAATTATGATGAACTGGAAAAAAGAGCTACATTCATAGAAGACACCCTTCGATCATTTAACCTTGATGTAGAGAACCAGCATTTCACATTCTCTGAAAGGGCTTACCGAAATATTATTGCTACGATGCATGTAATCCCAGTGAATCTACCTTTTTCTACAAATCCCCCCATCCCCCCTTTACTAAAGGGGGGCGAGGGGGGATTATCAGAGGTGGAGGAGAGGATTTTGAAAGAGGGCAAAGGGGATTTTCGGAGCAAAGGTATTAATGAAGACATTGGATGGATTCTCTTAGGAGCCCACTATGATTCAGCATGGGGAAGTCCTGGAGCGGATGATAATGCCAGTGGAGTGGCAGTACTTCTCGAGGCAGCAAGGATACTGAGCAGGCAGAAACTGGATACTACTGTCCAGTTTGTTGCCTTTACCCTCGAAGAACCGCAACTACAAACTATTAAGTTTTTGATAGGAAGTAATCATTTTGCAAGAGGTGCAAAGAGAGCAGGGAGAAACTATAGTGCGGTCTTCATTCTTGAGTCAGTTGGATATACTGACCAATCCGATGGAAGTCAGGATATACCGTTCATTATAAAAATTCCAGTACCTAAAAAAGGCAATTTCCTGGGTGTTATTGCAGACCGCAGATCAAAAGCCATTATGGAAGAATTTTATCGTATTGCAGGAGAATATGTTCCTGAACTCCTTGTTGTCCCGTATAAGGTACCTTTATCAGGTTATATACTTCCTGAGACACGGTTCAGCGACCATGCCTCCTTCTGGGATTATAGATATCCAGCGCTTATGTTGACTGATACTGCTATGTTCAGGAATCCTCACTATCATACCTATAAAGACAGGCACGAAACCCTTGACTTCACTTTTATCGAAAATGTCACGAAGGCCGTAATCAGTGCTCTATTGAAGCTCCGCTTACATTTTTAGCGAGTGCAAACATTTAT